>CAZTTW010000878.1:0-2632 GCA_964616265.1 uncultured Myxococcales bacterium
GTGAAGGTGACCACCAGTTTGGCGCGCAGGCCGAAGGTGCTCATGATTCCTCCCGATCCGTAGGTGAAAGGATACCTGCCAGCTTGGCCGCCGTCGCAATGAGCGCGGGTACATCGAGCAGCAAAACGCGATTGCCTTGCCAGTCGAACTCCTCACGCACGAACGAACAGGACGTCTGCTCGGGATCGAGGGCGGCAACGTGGTCGAGCATGCCGCCGATGGCTTCCGCGACGATGGCCATTTCAAAATCGCCGCTGCGCACCACCACCAATCGCGGCAGGGTTGCGGCGCCCTCCCGAGAGAGCGCGACTTCGCGGCCCAGCATTTGTCCCAGACCGACAACCGTCAGCAGACGGCCGCGCAGGCTGGTTACCCCAAGAATGTGGCTGGGCGCGGTCGGCACGCGGGTCACCTCGCCTTTCAGCGCAACTTCCTCGATGGCGGACACGTCGATGGCGAACCAGCGCGCCCCCAAGCGCATGAGCATCAAGCTGCAGGAAGCGATCGAGCTGCCGCTGGCAACGAATTTCGTCGGCTGTCGCGTGGGGTCCGTGATGGCTGCAGGCGTGCCGCTCATGCGAAGACTTCTCGGCAGATGGCGCTCACCCGAGTGACCACGGCGACGGCACCCGCCAGCTTCGATACGAAAGCGTCCGGGTCGATGGCCTCGATGCGCTCGCGCAACTCGTTTTCGGAGCGTCCGGAAACCAAGATGACCGCCACCTTTCGCGCCCCTGCGCGCTCGCGAAATCCACGACAGAGCTCGGCCACGTCCAAGTTGGGCATGTGCACGTCGCTGACCAAGACATCGGGCTCAAAGCTGTCGAACAGGGCGCGAGTTTCTTCGAGGCTCGACGCCGCTCGCACGCTGAACTCGTTCATCTCGAAGACATCGGCCAGGGCCAGCGCCGCCACCGGACTATCGTCGACGATGAGCAACTTGTGCGCGACGGATGGCATGATGCGCGCGCTCGGCCCGCTTCTGCCTTCATCGCCCATATCGTCTTCGTGGAGCATGTAGCTCAATCGACGAAGCGAGCGCACGCACGGCACCAGCGCGTCGACCTGGCCGGCGGCCCAGGATCGCGCCGCCAATTCGCCTTCGCTTGCCACCTTGGCAAGCTCGGGCCGATCCAGCATCGCCGCTTCGCCGGCAAGGGTGTGCAAGTCGTCTGCGAGTTGAATCGCCGAGTCGGCGGTGGGCTTGCTCATCAACGCCAAACCCGTCACCACGCGCCGGCGTGCAGATTCCAGCAGCCGGTTCACCATCGTCTCGCTCGCCAGTGTAGACATGCCCTGTGTCGTCCATCGACATATGGCGGCGACCGCTTTAGAAGCACCGATGCTCAAGGGGGAAGCGCGGACCACCGATGCTCCGGACGAGCTTCGATTCCGACTTCCGCTGCGCCGAGCACGAGAGTACACCTGTGACAGATCGCCCTTTTCCTGACTCTTGCGCCTTGTCACCGACAGCCGGGCCAACGGCGCTAGTACGTTCGCGACGGGCGTTTCTGCGTACCACGCAGGAAACCGCCCGACCGCCGGGAAAAATCCTGCTCATCGACGACTCGTTCATCATCTTGGACGCCGTTTCGGCGTTTCTGGAAGACATGGGCTGGACGGTGGTGACCGCGCAAGACGGCGCCCAAGCGATCAAAGTAGCGCGGGCACCCGATCTCGATCTCGTGATCACCGATCTCAACATGCCCGACATGAATGGCCTCGAGGTCTTCCGTCACTTGCAGGCACTGGATCCCATCCTGCCGGTGATCATCCTCAGCGAAGAAGGTGCGATGGCGCAGGTGCTCGATGCCATCCACGCCGGCGTGTTCGATTTCGTGCCAAAATCGGACCACGCCCGAATGCTGCCGGCGGCCGTCACCCGCGCCGTAGCCCACTGCCGCGTTCTGCGTGAAAATCAGCGTCTGTCACGGGATCTTCTGCGCGTCAACGAGGGCCTCGAACAGCGAGTCGCCGAGCAAGCCCGACTGCTCGAAGAACGCCTGCGCCGGGAGGCATCGCTGGAACGAGAAGCGGCTTTGGCGCCGCTTCGCAAGGAAGTGGAAATCGCGCGCCGAATCCAAACCTCGATCTTGCCGAACGAGCACGCGGTTCACGGGCTGCAGATCGCGGCGCGCATGGTTCCAGCATCCGAAGTGGGCGGCGACTACTACGATGTCCGCCCAACCGCGGACGGCTGCTGGCTTGGAATTGGCGATGTCGCTGGTCACGGACTCGAAGCTGGCCTCGTCATGCTCATGATTCAAAGCGGACTGGCGTCACTCATCCAACAAAGTCCGAACGCCTTGCCCCACGAGATCTTGCCGGCCCTGAACACGATGCTGTGCCAGAACCTGCGGCAGCGCATGGGCCGCGACGACCATGCGACGCTGAGCGTGTTGCGCTTTTTCGCTGACGGCCGCCTAACGTATGCGGGCGCCCATGAAGACATCATCGTCTGCGGCAAACGGGGCGACGTGCGCACCGTGCCCACGCATGGAACCTGGGTCGGCATCAGCGAAGACATCACCCGCGATCTCGAAAGCCGCACCCTGCAGCTCGTCGACGGCGATCTCGTCGTCCTTTATACCGACGGTATTCCGGAAGCTCGGCGCGGCCACGAATGCTTCGG
>CAZTTW010000879.1:0-2631 GCA_964616265.1 uncultured Myxococcales bacterium
TCGTCTTTTGGACCGGCAATCCGGTTGCGACCACCGGGATGATCCAGGCGGTGCAGAAATTCGCCAGGAAGGATCGCCTCGCCTACCAGGAATTGATTGGAAATCTGCGCAACACAGCCGAAAAGTTCCTGGCCGGCCTGCAAGAAGGCAACGCCACCGCCATGGTGGCTGCTGCTGGACGCTATGGCCGATTGCTGGAGCAACTCGGTGTTGCTGCGCAGGCACCCATCGTCACCGACGTGTTCAAACGCCCCGCCGATCTGGCCAAAGAGCTGGGCGGTGCCGCCAAACCGTCGGGCGCAGGCGGCGGCGATATTGGCATCGCTCTGTTCGCGACACCGGAAACCGCGCGCCTGTTTGCGCGCGCCTTGCCGAAGCCGCTGGCCGCGCTGGACATCGATCTCGACCAGCGGGGCGTCTACCGCCGTTCGTTCGACGATGCGGAGCCTGGAAAATCGGGATTGTTCCATGTCTGACCCGCAGCCCAATTCTCGGCTGCCCAGCTTTTATCGACTTTCTCTCGACGAGCGTCAGGCCGAGTTGGCCCGTCAAGTTGGTCTCTCCGCCGACGAGCTCGCGCTCTTCGCTTCGGGTGGTATGACTGCAACAGAAGCCAGTGGCGTCGTGGAAAACGCCGTGGCCGTGTACGCGCTGCCGCTCGGACTCGGTCTGAACTTCCTCATCAACGGTGTCGACCGCCTGATTCCCATGGCCGTGGAAGAGCCGTCGGTCATCGCCGCGGCATCGAACGCGGCCCGGATGGTGCGCGCTGGCGGCGGCTTTACGGCCGAGGCGGATGCCTCTCTGATGGCGTCCCAAATCGAGCTGCGCGAGGTGGCCGATGTCGAGCGCGCGACGACCGCGGTCCTGGCAGCACGAAGCGAAGTCATGGCGCTGGCCGATCGGGCGCTACCGCGCCTCTGTCAGCGTGGCGGCGGCTGTCGGGATCTCGAAGTTCGTGCCCTGCCCGACCATCGGTTGGTCGTTCACCTGTACATCGATTGCCTGGAGGCCATGGGGGCCAACATGGTCAACACCGTGGCCGAAGCCGTCGCCGAGCGCTTGGCGGAATTGGCGTCGGCACGTGTCGGGCTGCGCATTCTCAGCAATCTGTGCGACCGGCGACTCGTGCGGGTGGCCTGCGCGGTGCCGTTCGCGGCGCTCGGCAAGCAAAAAGGCGACAGCAGCAAACCTGCCGACGACGGTGGCACGCTCGCGCGCGAGATCGAAGCCGCTTCACGCTTCGCCGAGGACGACATCTACCGCGCGGCAACGCACAACAAAGGCATCATGAACGGCGTGGATCCGGTCGTCATCGCCACGGGAAACGATTGGCGTGGTGTGGAAGCCGGCGCGCACGCGTTTGCCGCCCGCGATGGACGCTACCGGCCGCTCGCCACCTGGCGCGTGGAAGCGGATGCGCTCGTCGGTCGCTTGGCCATGCCCATGGCGCTGGGTACGGTCGGCGGAACGTTGCAGGTCCATGCCGGCGCCCGCCTGGCCTTGCGCATTCTCGGCAATCCCGGCGCCCGCGAGCTGGCACAAATCATCGGCAGCGTGGGCCTCGCGCAAAACCTTGCTGCGCTGAAAGCCCTTGCCGGCGAGGGCATCCAGCGCGGACACATGGCACTCCACCGCCGCGCAACCGGAACTGCGGACTAATTCGGCTGCCGATTCGGCCGAATTCCACTCCCACCGCGATGTAAAAGTGCGGACCCACGGTTACGTCGACCGACTTGTAGCCGCCGCTCGGCTGGGTGATGAATACGCGTCGTAAGACCCAAACCTCGCTTGCCCAACATGACGCCCTGTATATCCCGGGCGGGACCTCGACTCAAGCCGTCGAGGATCCCGAGCGAGCTGGCAGGGTGCCTATCCTCCGCGGACGCCCTCGCAGGCTGCCACGACGGCGCGCAACGAGGCGGTCACGATATCGCGATCGCGCCCGACGCCCCAGCTCTGGGCACCCGACGGCACAGTCAGCCGCACGTACGCCATGGCTTCGGCATCGCTGCCCGCGGTAAGAGCGTGCTCGCTATAGTCCGCAACTTGCAACGGCTCGCCCACGAGCGTTTCCATGCCGTGCACGAAGGCCTCCAGGGTGCCCTTGCCCTCGCCTTCAATTGGACGCTCGGAAGCCCCGGCAGCTGCATCGCGAATCGTCGCCCGCACGACGGCCCGCTCGGCGCTCGCATGGACGACTTCGTAGTCGACGAGATTCATTCGCCGCTCGCTCCCCAGGTACGTGCGCTCGAACAATTCGGCGATCACGGCCGGCATCAACTCCTTGCCGCTCTTATCCGCTTCTGCTTGCACGACCCGACTCAGCTCGACCGCTAACTCCTTGGGGACTCGGTAACCGCGCGTGCTCTCGAGAACGAAGCTCACGCCGCTCTTTCCCGACTGACTGTTGATGCGAATCAAGGGCTGGTAGGCTCGCCCTACATCCGCCGGATCGATGGGCAAGTACGGCACTTGCCACAGCGGCGCATCTTCCCGCGAGCGCGCCGCCAGACCTTTGGCAATAGCGTCTTGGTGGGACCCCGAGAAAGCCGTGAACACCAACTCGCCCGCGTAAGGGTGCCGCGCCGGCAGCGGCATCTGATTGCACGTCTCGAAGGTTTCAACCAG
>CAZTTW010000880.1:0-2627 GCA_964616265.1 uncultured Myxococcales bacterium
GCGACGTGGTCAAGGTCATGGCCGCCATCAAGCTGGCCGGCGGCGACAAGATGGGACTCATCACAGATCCTTTGGAATAGCGTGAGTGCACTAGCGTGAATGCCGCTGTTTCCAATCGAATTCGCCCGCTCGGCCGAGGGACCTCGTTCGGCGGAATCGTCGCGACCATTCTCATCCACGTCGGCTTGGGCGCGCTGGTCTATTTCGCCCACGTCAAATCGCCGGCCCCCATCGAAGCTCCGCGCGACTTGATCGTCACCCAGCTGGTCGCGCTCGGCAAGCCGCGCGACAAGTTCTGGCTGCCGCGCATCGTGCAACCGCCGAGACCGAAAGCGCCGCCACCCACGCTCAATCTCACCGAAGACGCCAACGCGGCGCCGGCGCCGAAAGAGGCGCCCAAGGTCGACGATGCCGACATTTCCAAGGACATGCGCCGCGCGCTCAAGCGTGCGCAGCTGCTCGCGCAAGCGGCGAGCGAAGAACCGGCCGAAGGATCGCTGACCGGCTCGGCCGAGGGGACGTCCACCCAGGGCGTGAGCGGCGACGCCTGGGCGACCGCGGTGAACAACGCCATCAAGAACGCCTGGGTGACTCCGGTGGGGCTCATCACCGACTCAGAGTTGCAGACCCTGGTCGCGAAGGTTCAGATTTCGATCAGCGACGACGGCACCCTGTCGAATCCCGTGGTCAAGAAGTCCTCGGGAAATCCCTATTTCGATGACTCGTGTATTCAGGCGGTCAAGGCAGCTGGCAAGGTGCCGCCTCCCCCTGCCAAGAGTAAGCACATCTTGATATCGTTCGATGGCGCCAAGCTAGCGCGATAGACCCAGCGAGGCTTTCCACTTTTGCCGCCGAAAAGGACCGGAATGAAGACCTATCTACCAACCTTCGTCACCTTCGGAATCCTGTTTGCCGCCACAGCCGCGGGCGCAAGCCCCGCCCTGGCGGCCGATCCCGTCGAGGTCGAGGACCTGCCCCAAATCACCATCAGTGACCCCAACCGCGATCTCTTTCGCCTCGGTCTTCCCGCCGCCGTGGGCGATGGCGATCTCGCCGCCCAAGCGGTGGAGATCGAGCGCCGCGATCTCGACTTGGTTGGCCTTTTTCGCCTGCTCGACCCGGCGTCGTTTCCCGAGTCGCTGATCAAAGAGGGCCTCGGCTTCTCGTCGGACTACTGGTCCCAAGTCGGCGCGCAAGGCGTGGCGAAATTGCGCGCGGCGCGCGAAGGAGGCGGCCTCGTCGTCGAGGGACGCCTGTATCAAATCGGCCGTGGCGAAGCGCCGGTGCTGACCAAAACCTACCGCGGCTCCGAGCTGCGCCCGCTGGTCCACAGCTGGGCCAACGACATAATCATGCAGTTCACCGGCCTGCGCGGCGTGTTCGGTTCGCGCATCGCTTTCGCCATGACGGGCAAGAGCTCGGAAATCGCGACCATCGGCATGGACGGCCAGGAAATGCACGTGGTCACGCAGATGCACTCGCAAAGCCTTCTCCCCGCCATGTCGCCAAGCGGTGGCCAAATCGCGTTCAACTCCTATCTGCGCGGCGGCGCCGATCTGTGGATCGTCTCGGCCAGCGGCGGGAGAGCGCGACACATTTCCGACCGCCCCGGCCTCAACACCGGCGCGACGTGGCTCGGTGGCAACACGCTCATCGTCACCCTTTCCTTCGAGGGCAACGCCGAGCTGTACAAGATCTCGCCGGCGGATGGAAAGATTATCGCGCGCCTGACCAACTCGCCAAGCATCGACTCGTCGGCGTCACCTTCGCCCGGCGGCGACCAGATCGCCTTCGTCTCCGATCGCCAAGGCACGCCGCAGATCTATTTGATGTCGTCGTCAGGGGGAGCCGCGCGACGCCTGACCTTCCAGGGCAACTACAACCAGACGCCACGCTTCTGCCCGCAGAAGGACACTCCGCTCATCGCCTTCACGGGCCGCGACGAGCGACTGGTCTTCGATATTTTCCTCTACGACATGCGCAGCGGAAAGATCGATCGCGTGACGCAAAGCCAGGGCTCGAACTTCGATCCGTCGTGGTCGCCCGACGGCCGGCTGCTGGTCTATGCCTCCAGCCGCGGAGGCCTCTTCGTGAGGAATCTGCAAACCAAGAAGGAATTCCAGATTTACAAAGGCGGCGCCAAGAATACCTCGTGGGGCCCGGCGCCCGAGGGCAGGTAAAGCGTTGCGCATCGCCACCATCGATATCGGCACGAATACGACGCTCTTGCTCGTCGCCGATTGCAGCGAGGATCGCGTGCGCGTGCTGTGCGAGCGAGCGGAAATCACGCGCCTCGGACGCGGCATCGGTGCCGACGGTGGCCTTGGCCAGCTGGGCATCGAGCACACGCTGGCCGCGCTCGGCGACTACGCAGCCCTCGCCGCGCAGCACGGTGCCAGCATCTTTGCCATCGGTACCGAGGCCTTGCGACGCGCGCCGAACGCGCGGGATTTTCTCGACGCCGCTGCGCACATCTTGGGCACACCCGTCGAGGTCATCGACGGTGAACGTGAAGCCGCGCTGACCTATGTGGCAGCTGCACATTCGTTTCCGCAGGAGACGCAAGGGACGGCCGTGGTGATCGACATCGGCGGCGGCTCGACGGAAATCATCGTCGCGCAAAGCGG
>CAZTTW010000881.1:0-2626 GCA_964616265.1 uncultured Myxococcales bacterium
CCAGTTGGCGGATGCAGCAATCGCGCGATGAGCTCGACGTCGAAGGCCCAGCGCGAGGTGAACGGTTGGTCGAGCGCCGCATCGAGAGCAGGCGTGCGGCGGAAAAGCTTGGCGCCGCATTGGGTGTCATAGACCGGCAGACGCAGGCTGAGGCTTGCCGCCGTGGCGAAGACACGTCCGAGGTAGTGGCGAAGATGGCTGCGCGCGATGGTGCGACCCAAAAGCTGCACGCGCGAGCCCATCAGCAGATCGTAGTGGTCGTTGCGCATCAGCGCGGCCAGACGAGCCAGCTCGCCAGGGGGCGTGGCCAGGTCGGCGTCGATGTACCCGACGATCTTTGCGTCCTCCGCTTGGCCGTCGAGCGCGCGGCGAAGGCCTTGGCGCACGGCTTCGGCCTTGCCGCAATTCTTGGGCAGGGCAACGATTTCGGTGCTTGCGCCTGTCTGCCGCGCCAGCGCACGCAAGGTGGCGAGGGTTTCGTCGCTCGAGCCATCATCCACCAGTACCAGCGAAGCGGGCGCACTGGCGTGCACGAGCGCCACGAAGCCGGCGAGGTCGAGGCGTTCGGCTTCGTTGAAGCAGGGAACGACCCAGGTAACGGCTGATTCGCTCATGGTCGTCGGGCCAGCACCCAGGTGGAAAGTCCGGCGGTCGGAAGGCGCAGGCGTGTCGCCAGGCGATTGCCGGCAGCATCGAGCGAAAGCGCGCGGGTCACGAGCGTGGTCACCACGGAACCATGGTGCCACGATCCCAGGGAAGTCTCGATGGGGGCCGGCGCCGGGTCGCGGCTAGGCGGTTCTTTTCCAAGAAACTCTCGCACTTTCATCAGCGCCCGCGGCGCGAGCAGCGACGAGAAAAGCTGGCCGTGCTCGACCAGGGCCAGCCCGGCTTCTTGCACGAGGCCGCGCAGCTCGGCCGGGGCGAAGCGACGCTTGTGGCCGAGGAGATGGTCGTGCGACGAAAACAGTGCTTGCCACGCAGGCACGCTGATGAGAGCGAGCCCGCCGGGCTTGAGCAAGCTCTGCACGGCGTCCGCCAAGGTGGCGCGGCTGTCGTCCACATGCTCCAGCACGTCCAGCAGGACGATCAAATCGTGCGCGCCGTCGGGCTTGTTCGCCGTGAAGGCCAAACGCGGATGCCGCGTCCGATTCGCTTGCAGCCAGCTCGTTTGATAGCCGGTGTCGAAGCAAATCATCTGCGCGATGGACGGCAGGCTGGTCACTAGGTACTCGGCGAAGTAGCCGTCGCCCGCGCCCAGGTCGAGCGCAGCAAGCGCACGACCGCGCAGGTTCTCGCGCAGCAAGCGCGCAAAAAAAGTGGCCCGCACCCTTTCCCACGGATGGCGCTTGAACGAGCGAGAGGGAAGCTCTTTCAGATCCATCGGGATGGAGTCAGCCGCTTGGACGCTGGTGGCGAAGCTGGCGGTGAGCTCGTCGCCGACGCTGATGGGCTTCGCGTTCGGATTCTCCGGGCAGTCGCGTTTCCACGCTGACTCCGCCGAAGATGGCGCGACCACGAATGCGCAGAACCGGCAGGCTGGGATCGGGCGACGACGAGGCCCTGTCCATGTGCTCGAAGCCCCCGAAGATGGCGGTGCCGCGAACCTCCACGGCGAGGTTCGGCGGAACGATGATCTGCACGCCGCCAAACGTGGCTGTCACCGCGAGGTCGATGGGCCCTGCGGGTAAGCGCGCCTTGCGCAGGTCCAGCGCGACGCCGCCAAAAAGCGCGGTGACTTGCAGGTGGCGGGGAACGTTCCACGCGCCGTCACGGCGCGTACCACCGAAGATGGCCACCGCCTCGTCGCGCTCTCTTGCGTCGCTTGCGATCGCCAAGGCTTGCGTGGCGGCCGGCTCGGCGGCGAGGGTCAGGTCGGCGAGCAACGCCGCCAGCTCGTCGGCGGACTGGGCGCGATGGGCGAGAGTCACCCGTTCTTCGAACTCTTCGACCTCGAGCTCTCCCTGGGCAAAGCGATCCGAAAGCACGGCGATCGTGCGCTCGCGCTCAACCGTGGTCGGGCCACCCCGCCGGGAAAGGATGTTGCCTTCGTCTGCCACGCGGCAAGCCTATCACGCTTCTCGGAAGCAGAAAGATGGTGGCACGGAAGCGCCTTTGACCGAGAAAGACTATCCAAAATAAAGAAAGCCGAGCCATCTGCCGACGATCCTCTATCGCAAGGATCTTCTCTAACCAGGACTGGCAGCATGGCGCAGGCGACTCTCAACGCATATCTCACGCAATTTTGTGAGTGGCACGATGGCTTCAAGCACGGCACGTTGCCAGTCGACGCGACGGATGCCTACATGCAGGCCCGCCACGAGCTTTGCGCGATACTCTTGATGGCTCAGCGTCTGGCGATCGAGCCCGGCGCTTCATCGCGCGGCGCCTTGCGGGTAGCGCGGGCGTACCAGATCGAGTTCGGCTTTCCGGCGGGACCGGTTTCCGCGATCACCAACGACATTAGTACGAGCGGGCTTTCTGCGCTGGTCGCCGAGTCGCCGCCCACGGGAACCGTGTTATGGATGCGTCTCAAGATCGGCAGCGGCGCGGTCATCGTCGGGCGATGCCAGGTGGTAAAAGTCTGGCCCAAACAAGGCAGCATCCTGATGTGCGTGGCGTTCGAGGG
>CAZTTW010000882.1:0-2623 GCA_964616265.1 uncultured Myxococcales bacterium
CTGCGACCCGGCGCGTGTAAGGCGCCTGCTCTACCACTGAGCTACCCGCCTGGGCGGCGCAAGTGTATTACACGGACGCGCTAGAAGGTAAACCCCAGACCGCCGTCGGGCGTGAAACGGAGCGAGAAGGACGGCTTCGGGTCTTCGAGGGGTTTGCTGTAGCCGACGAGGCCATCGAAGACGCCGTAGATGTAGGCGGCGGCCAAGACGCCGCCGGCAATCCAGTTCACAGCTTGGAGTGCTTTGCGGGTGTTGGTCGGGTGAGCTGACGTGTAGTCGGCCTGATGCTCCCATTTCTTCAGAACCACGAGCGTCGTCACAGTGGTCGCCAGCGATACCACGCCTACGCCCAAGACGATCCAGCCTTTGATGTTGTCGGCGTTCTGGAACTGGCCGACCGGCGGGATGAAGTTCCAGATCAGCCTCCGGGGTGACTGCTGCTGCAGGCGCAGCTGGCGGCGTAGGCTCTCGAAGAACGCGACCACCTCGGGACGGGTCGAGGTCGGGTCGAGGTGCGTTTCGGGTTCTCGGCGCAGCAGCTCGGTGAACGCGTTCTCGGCGCCGCTCGGGCGATTGGTCAGGTACAGGCCGATGCCCAAGAATCGCAACGCCTGCGTTTGCTGTGCGGGCGTCGAGCTCAAAACGCCCTCGGTGATGAGCCGAGCCGAATCGACGACCTGATTGATATCGCCGTATTCGTAGGCCGCCGCCGCGCGAAGCAAAGCCGCTCCGGCGTTTGGAGGCTGCTTGCTCTTGGCCGCAGCATCGGCGGGGACTTCGTCGGCGGACGTCTCGTCGTCGGCAGCCCACGCGGCTTTCGATGGCAGAAGGCCTGCCAGCGCGATGGCGACCAGAACGGTAGTCGATGCCCCTCTCATCCGTGCTGCATTTGGTGCAGACCTTGGCCCGCGAGTCAATTGTTGGATGGAGGGATCACCGCGGACGAGCCAAGACCAGCCGGCCATCCTTCTCGGTAACCGTGTGCTCCAGGCGGGCTCCCGGCAGAAGCTCGACTTCGCCCACCAGCTCGCGCGGGCTTTGTTTGGTTCGCGAGCAGTAGATCTTGTGCACTCCCGGCGCGACGTTGCGGAACACCGGCATCAGCTCGGCGACGGGATGCTCGTCGAGCGTCGGGTAGCAGAATCCGCCTTTGGCGAACAGGGCGATGGTTCCTTTGCGAACCGGCGCAGGCTCGGGCGCGGGCGGGGCAGGTGCCGGTGTCGGTGCAGGCGTCGGTAGCTCGGCGGTGACAGTCGGTGCCGTATTTTCGCGCGAGATCGATCGATCGCGACGAGAAGCGCGCGGCCTTACCGAGGCGCTTGGTGTCGGCGCGACCCTTGCTGTCGCGGCGCTCGTGGTGATCGGCTGCATCGGCGGCAGTCTCGTCGGCGCTTGTTCCGAGTTTGCCGCCGGTACAAGTTGCGGCGGCGAAGGCGTCGAGACCGCCGTCGCTGGCTTTCGCACGAGCCACGGTTTGGCCAAGCGCACGGTTCCCAGGGCGATCGCGAGTCCGGCGGCGACGACGGCGACTTTCATAACCAGTCGTCCGGCCGACAGTCGCCGCAGAAGCTTCGCGGCGCCGGCATGCCTCGGAACGTAGGCGGTGGCGCGGCTGATTTCGGCCATGGCTCTTGCCAGCTGTCCCCGTCGCATGTCCTTGGCGGCGTTCGCAACTGCGTGATCGGCAATGCGTGGCCGCAGCTCGGCCAGTAGCGTGTCTGGCTCGTCGAGGAAGCGGCGCAAGGCGTGGCCTTCGGGCACGAGACCCGCGCGTTGAACGAAGGCACGCAAATCGGCGGCCAGCAGGGCGGGGCTTGCGTAGCGCTCGGCAGGCACGGCTTTCAGACAGCGCAGAATGAGCGCTTCGAATTCCGGCCCGACGGTCGCGATAACCTGCGACGGCTTGCGGAACGAGCCACGCAAAATGGCGGCGATCATGGTGAACGGGTCTTTGCCCGAAAAGGGGACGACGCCGGTCACCATCTCGTACAGCATGGCGCCGAGCGACCACAGATCAGTGGCCGGGCTGACATCGTGACCGCGCGACTGTTCGGGCGACATGTATGCGGGCGAGCCCACGAGCGCACCCGTGGCTGTCATGGTTTCCATTCCCGTGATGTGCGCGACGCCGAAGTCGGTCAGCACGACGCGGCTGCCGTCGCCCTGGCGTTCGATCATCACGTTGTCGGGCTTGACGTCGCGATGGACGACACCGTGCTGGTGGGCGGCGGCCAATGCTTCGGTCAAAGGTAAGGCAATGAGCGCTGCGATCTCCGGCAGCAACCGTCCGCCGCGTTCCTCGACAAGCTTGCGCAGCGTCGGTCCGCTGATCAGCTCGACGACGATGTAGCTCGGCTGCGATTCGGTAGCCGGAACGAAGTCGTAGATTTCGACGATGCCCGGATGCTTGAGGGCGGCCACGGCGTGTGCCTCACGGCGAAAGCGCTCGCCCGCACCGCCGCGGGCTGCGTGCACGATGCTCATTACCTTCAGGGCGACTTGCCGGCCAAGCTGAGTGTCGCGAGCGCGGAACACGGTGGCCATGGCGCCTTGGCCCAGGGTGCCGAGAATTTCGTAGCGTCCTAAGGTCGCGCCCGCGGCGGGCGTCGGGAGGACGAGGGCG
>CAZTTW010000883.1:0-2622 GCA_964616265.1 uncultured Myxococcales bacterium
TGTCCAATCGGCCGAGGCGCTCGCGCACGACTTCGATGGCTGAGGGCGAACGCGCACGCGATTCGGCCGGCTCGTCGCAGGCCACGAATTCGCCCACGACGACGCCTGCCACTGCCGAAAATACGCCCGCCAGCTCGAGATGGGTGAGCAGACGGTCGACGCGGTACGGTCGCTCGCCCACGTCTTCGAAAAACAAGATCGCGCCCTCGAGATCGGGCAACAGCGGCGTGCCCAAAAGACGCGAAAAGACCTCCAAATTTCCGCCCAACAACGGACCGCGCGCACTGCCCGGGCGCAACGCTTCGAGATTCGTCAGCAGGGTACGCGGCTCGGTTGATTCGAGCAGCGCAAACAACGCGGATCGATCCTGGTCGGGAAGGCGGCCAAGCTGGCTGATCACGGGACCGTGGATGCTCGCGACCCCCGCGACGACAGCCACCGCCAACAGCACCGTCCCGTCGGAAAAGCCGACCATGGGCTTGGCATCCCTGCGTAGAAGATCCCTGTCGAGCTGGGCGGCAATGCGCAAGAGTCCGTAACCGCCGCGACCCATGAACAGAGCGCGCGCTTGCCGATCTTCGAGCGCTGCGATCAAGGCGGAGCGACGCTGGTCGTCGGGCGCCGCGAGATAACCGTGTTTGTTGTCGAGGATGGCCGGGTCGTAGCGAACGTCGTAGCGTGCCGCCAGCACGGCGAGCCCGGCTGCAAACGCGTCGGCAAATACCGGCCCCGAGGGAGCCACCACGCGAACCACGTCGCCCGGAAGAAGGCGAGCCGGGCGGATGAGGCTTGGAAGCATGAGACCGCGCTACTTGCGTCGCTTGGTCTTGCGCCGTCCGCTACCACCTGAAATCGGGCGCGCAGGTGGCAGGTCTCCGGTCAAGGCGCCGCTCGCAGAGCTGCTGTCGCCCGCCGCTTCGCTGGAGACTGCCGCGCTTTCGGTGGCGTTTGCCAGTGCGCCGGTCAGCGACGAACCGACGGCGGTCGGAACAGCCTCGGGAACCGCTTCGGTGTCGGACGCCGCGGAAGTCGTTGCCTCGGGCGCAAGAGCGGCCAGGGAATCCACGGCGCTGGCCTCGACCGAGTCGGCCGGCTCGGCCGCAGCCGCAGTTGCCGGTTCGCTGGCAGGCGGAGATGCTTCCGTTGCGGTCGGCGGTGCCTCGACGGCCTGCGCGTCGGCCGCGGGCTGCGCAGAGCTGCTCTCCGCAACCGCCGCAGTCTCCGTGGGTGCCGACTTTTGCGCATCGATCTCGACCACCGGCGTGGACGGCTCGGACCTGGGAGTATCGAGCATGGGCACCGGCGCTGGGATGAATTCGAACGCGACGACTTCGCTTTCGCCGATGGTGCGCACCTGCATGCCGGCCACCTCGGGATCCGGCGACTCGATGGTATGAACGACACGAACCGGCGTCTCGCGGTCGTCCAGACGCAAGTGCAAGACCGTTCCCACCGGCAGTGGCTCGCGCATGGGCAGGAAGAACGGCGCCGCCTCGTCAGCATTCGGCATTTCGCCCACCCGACCGAGGATGACACCCGAATAGCGGATTTCGACTGGCGCTTCCATGGTGGCCGAAGTCTACAGGTGCCGCGCGGCCAGTGGCAACCAGCGAGTTGTTTAGCGTCTACGGCGCTTCTCGCCGGCAAACGAGGAGCACGTTCTGTCCGGCGTAGCACGGCCTTTGCGTTCGAACCGGAGTCCCTGCCGTGCGCAGAAGCTCGGCCAAACCCTCGGCATGCCAGCGCTTGCGTGCGCCCGAGCCGCGAGCGCGCAGCATGCTTTGCAGCACGAGAATCAGATTGAGTACCCCCGCGACCGTCAGCATCGGCAGGCCCAAGAGCAGCCGCCATCCCTTGCCCCGAAAGAGCCCGCGCAGGTGACGCCAGACAATGGCGTGGGCACGAAGGCGCCAGCTCGGCGTCGTGTGCACCATGGTTCCGCCGACGCCGAGGCGAGCTGCCATCGCGGCCAGCGAGCGCTGGGGGTCGGGCAAAGTCCACAGCACGTTGACGCTGACGATGCGATCGAAGGGCGCCGTCTCACGCGCCAAGACGTCATCGATCGCCCCCTCGATAAAGCGCACCGACGATGGCCATGTCCGTCGGGCGCGCGCGCGCGCCAGCATCGCCTTGGCCATGTCCACGCCGACCAATTCCACATCGGGGTGCTTGGCAACGATGCGTTCGGCAAGCGCGCCCGTGCCGCAGCCGACGTCGAGGATGCGCATGCCCGGCGCAAGCTCGAGCGCCGCCATGACCTCGTCCAGCAGCTCTTGATACGGCAGAAGCGCCGTGATGCTGTCGTAGCAGCGAGCGTAAAGGTTCCACAGGAGCGGAGCCATGGTTTGGCGACTGTACTACGAGCGCTTCGCGCAAACCCTTTGAGGACCCGTAAACGACTTTTTTGCTAGCGGTCGCATTGGTGATATCCTACATATCAGCACATGGGATCACATTGTCGCCTCCAAATCATCATGCCGGATGAACCGACGGTCGTCGCGAAGGCCGTTCCACCCGCCATCCCACGGACCAAGGCTTCGCCGTTCGACATGCGACCGCTGGTGCAAGTCCGGCGCATCGCCTTGATCGAGCGCGAGATCCACGAGCGGCTCTCGCAAGCAG
>CAZTTW010000884.1:0-2611 GCA_964616265.1 uncultured Myxococcales bacterium
CTACCGCGCTGTTGATGTTCTCGATGCCAGAGTCGGCGAACAGAAGCGGCCGACCCGCGAATACCATGCCAACCTCGCGCTCGGACGAGTTTGGACCAGGTGGTGGCCGAGGCGAAGACCTTGCCGATGCGCTGGGCATGCATGGCCAGTGTGCGCAGAGACATGTGGCGCTTCTCGGGCGCCAGCACCATGTCCTTGATATCGGCCACCTCGGAAGGCGTGAGCTGGCTCGGGCTGGTTCGCGGGCAGGAGGACCAGTCGTTCAAACCGCAGGCGAGGGAGGAGTCGCAGCGATTCCATGCGTGGTATCGCCCGGGTTCGAGGTGGAGAATACGCAGGAGCATGGCGAGCGGGAGGAACGCCTTGCACTGGTGATGGCCCGCAGGATCCCAGCCTTGGTGGCACCTTCCGGGAGCCGCTCGCCAGCGAGTGTGAAGCCGGAAGCGCGGAGCATCGCCAGGAGAATTCGGACAGCGGCCGCGAGGATGCGCACTCGGCGATCAAGCTTCACGATGGTGTCGAAGAACTGCTGCCGGTCCTGAGTGACGACCCGGTCCCCGACCCGACTGCTCCACGCCCCAAAAGCGCAACTCGCGTAGCCCTCGCCGGGCGATTCAAGCCAGGCCGAGCTCTAGAACTGGCTCAAGAAGGTCCAGACGTTTTGATATTCCCAGCTCGTCCCTCCGCCAGAATCCGTCGGATCAGGAGTGTGCGGACCAACGAAGGAGCAAAATTCCACTGGATAGCCAGTCTTGCAGCCTGCGTAGTTCGTGCAGATGTGATTACCAGTCGCCTGCGTAGGCGTCGCCGCCGTGCAGCCGTCGGCCGCGGCCCAGGTCTGAGCAATCGACACCCCCCCACTGTAGGGCAGCACCGAATCGTTCGTGCCGTGCGAGGCGTAGTAGGCCACCGGCTTGCTAGAGCTGGCCTTGCAATTGTCGGTGTTGCTGAGATAGGCGACGGAGTAGATAGCGATGGCGCGAAGTCCCCATGTTGCGCTGCCCAGCCCGCTTAGCGGTCTCTCGCACGCGGTTTGTTCGGACATACTAGCCCCGTAGCTCCAACCGGTCGCGAAGATCCGATTCGTGTCGATGCAGAAGTTCTCTTCGATCTGTGCCACGACAGCATCGGCAAGAGCCATGTCCGAATCGCTCGTGTTGGGCCATCCGCATCCCGAAGCCTGCGTACAGTTCGCGTTGTTTTGCTGCCCGTTGGGGGCCACGAAGATCGTGCTGTTTTGAGACAGATTGAGCAAGTGATAGTACTGATTCCTGTACATCTCGTCGTCGTTTCCATTGAGCTCGTGATAGGCAATGACGAATTTGTACGGGTGGGTGTTGTCGTAGTTGGTCGGCACGTTCAGGATGTACTCGCGCGCCTTGCTGGCGGCCGTGATTGCGATGTGGTGGCCGTTGTTGTAGTTGCTGCTCGCGATCGTGGGCGCCTTGCCGCAGCCCGCGCTTTGACCGGCTGGAGTGCTTCCGCCGCCATCGATGGCCGTACCGCCGCCGGCACCGCCCGTCGCAGGGCCACCGTCCCGGCCCGAATTGCCACCGGTCGCGCCACCCGTCCCGGGTTGGCCGGTTGAACCGCCGGAAGCGCGCTCGCCACCTGTTCCCGGCTGGCCGCCAGAACTTGTCGATCCACCTGTGGCGCTAGTGCCGCCGCTTTGAGCGCTGGTGCCACCCGTGGCGGCTCCGCCATTTCCACTCACGGTGTTTCCTCCTGTTCCGCTGGCGCCGCCGGTTCCCGTCATGCCGCCTGTGCCAGGGTGGCCGCCGTTACTTGAAGCCGTGCTTCCTCCGCTGCCCACACCGGTCCCCATGCTCGATGACGAGCAGCCGATCAAGCCGACCGTGAGAAATCCCACTGCAGTGTGAAAAACCAAACTCGATCGACAATTCATGGTCAGCCTCCTTGCTTGTTTCGAATGTCGTCTGCTCCGGCGTGGTGAAGACGGTTACCTTGGCTCCAAGGCGTATCTAACAGTCACCGAAACGCTCAAAACTGGTCCACGGAGACCCCCAAAATCCAGTCCTTCTGCTTGAGCATAGAAGTCCGAACAAGCGACTACGTTAGACGTATCCACCTATATGTCCCTATATCCGGGGAAAACAAGCCCATTCGTGCGAGGAATGCCGCTATGGACATAGCCTATCCCGAGCCCCGACCTCGGGGGCCAGGTTGGGTCACCACTCGGGGCTGGGCGTGTCAGCGTAGTCGCTCTCGTCGAGGTCGGCCGTGCCTGAAAGCTCGACCTCCAGCGGTGCGCGCGGCGCTGCGGCACGGGGCTTCGCCCAGCCGCCTGGGTGCTCGGCGTCGACGTAGCGTCGACCTCGGCTGCGAATCATTGGGACGACCGGCAAACGGGTGCCCAACAAGGGATGGATCGGCAAGGTGACGGTCACGCAATCAGAAAGGCTCACTGCGAGCGGTGCGGTCTGCTGGATGGGATCCCAGTGCTGGGGTCGCATAAATCGCATACGTCGCAGTGGGCAGCGACCGGCAAAGATTGGCTGTTCAGCGAATACCCTGTGCGAATGGGTGCGTCGAGTAGGGTCAAGTGCCGAAAGTTCAGCAAAAGCATCCGAGTCAGCCAGCCGGTGTGTTT
>CAZTTW010000885.1:0-2608 GCA_964616265.1 uncultured Myxococcales bacterium
CGCCAGCGCAAGGTGTGGCCGCGCCTCATCGAGCTGCTCTTGGCGCGCACCGAGTACGTGGACGGCCCCTCCGACCGCATCAAGCTGTTCATCGACATCGCGGCGGTGTACGAAGTGCAGCTGGGCGATCGCGATTCTGCCTTCGTGACCTTGCAGGCCGCTTTCCGCGAGGATTACTCGAACGATCACGTGGCCGAAGAGCTGGAGCGGTTGGCCACGGCGGCCAACAAGTGGAGCGAGCTGCTCACCGAGTACACGCAGATGGCGGAGGGAATGACCGACGCCAAGCAGGCCTCGGATCTGTGGGTGAAGATTTCGCGTTGGTACGATTCGGCACTCGATCACACTGACTACGCCATCGCTGCGGCGAAGAAGGCGCTCTCCATCGATCCGGACCACGTCGATGCCATGGCGGCTCTCGCCGACTTCTACCGAAAGCTCGGCCAGTGGAAAGAGCTGGTCGCCATTCTCTCCAAGCACGTCGAGCTGGAAGAAGATGACGAGCGTAAGGTCGAAGTTCTGCTGTCGCTGGCCGAGACCTTCGAGGTCCAGCTGTCGGATGCGGGACAGGCAACGGCTGCCTACGAACAAGCTCTTCGTTACGACGAGCGTTGCCTGCGCGCCATCGACGCTCTCGAGCGTCTGCACCGTCGGTCGCAAGCGTGGGATCGCCTGGCAGAAATCCTGGGCAAGAAATCGCAAATCGTCAGCGACGTCGATTTGGCCGTGAAGCTCCGCCTGCAGGTCGGCGAGCTGTGGGAATCACGACTCGGCGATAACGAGCGCGCCGTCGATGCGTACCGAGAGGTGCTAACCGTCGATCCGCAGAATCTGCCCGCGCTCAAGGCCCTGGAGCAGCTCTACCTCAAGGCGGGCCGCACCGACGCCTACCTCGATGTTCTCGAGCACCAGCTCGAAGTCACTCCCGCCGACGCCGAACGGGTGGGCCTCTACCTGCGCATGGCGCAGGTATGGGAACAACAGCCGGGCAAGGCCGAACGCGCGATCGAGTGCTTGCTGCACGTCCTCGAGATCGATTCGGAGCAACTGCCGGTGTATCGAGATGTCGAGCGCCTGTATCGCGTCGAACGCAACTGGGATGCGCTGGTCGACGTTTACCGCCGCCACATTCAGGTGGAGACCGAGGCGCAAGAGCGTACGCGCGTGCAGCTGGCTTTGGGCCACCTGTTCGAAGAGGAGTTGCGCGATCCGGATCGCGCAGCGGAGTCCTACAACGACATCCTCAGCTTCGACCCCGATCACACCGAGGCGCTCAAGGGTCTGTCGCGCATCTACGAGGAGACGGAGCAATGGGATCGCGCCGTCGAGATCATGGAGAGGCTCGTAGACGTGGTCGACGCCAAGGAGAAGGTCGATCTCAACTTCCGCCTCGGCAAGATTTTCGACGAGCACATGCAGATGCCCGAGTCGGCCGAAGAGCGCCTGTCCGACGCGCTCAGCGTCGACCCGATGCACGTCCCGAGCATGCTGTCGCTCATCAGCCTCTACAAGCAGCGGGGCGATTCGCAGAAGGCCGCGCAGATGATGGTTCGCGCGGAAGCTTGCACGCAGAACGTTCTCGAAAAGACCCGTCTGCTTTTCGAAGCCGGCAAGCTCTACCAAATCGATCTCGGCGACGAGCAGAAGGCCAAGGAACTGTTTGCGCGGACGCTCGAGTTCGATCCCGAGCACGTGGAGGCGGGGGCGCCGCTCGCGGAGCTCTACTACCGCAACGAAGAATGGACTCCCCTCATTCCGGTGCTGGAGATGCTGGCGCGCAAGACCGATCGCCGCGCCAACAAAGAGCTGCACGTTATCTATTACCGATTGGCCCGCGCGGCCGACAAGCTCGGCGAGCAGGACAAAGCCCTCAAGTGCTACCGTCAGGCCTACGAGCTGGATCCGACGCACTTGCCGACGCTGGTCGACCGCGCCGATCTGCTCTACCGTCGTCAGCAGTGGGACGACGCTTTCAAGCTGTACCAGACCGTGATGGTGCAGCACCGCGAAACGCAAACCGACGCGCAGATCGTCGAGATCTTCCACCGCATCGGCACCATCAAGATGAAGGTGGGCGAGCGCGCGAAGTCGATCAACATGTTCGAGAAGGCGCTCGAGATCAATCCCGGCCACCACCCGACGCTGCAAGCCCTGGCCGAGATTTACGCCGAAGCCAAGGACTGGGAGGCGGTTATCAAGCAGAAGCGCGCGCTGCTCAGCCACACGACGAATGCCGAAGAGAAGCTGCGCTTCCACGAAGAGATCATCGCGATCTACAAGGACAAGCTGTCCAAT
The DNA here is from genome assembly GCA_964616265.1 of uncultured Myxococcales bacterium. GTDB lineage: Bacteria > Myxococcota_A > Polyangia > Fen-1088 > Fen-1088 > Fen-1118. The sequence goes on from CAZTTW010000885.1 coordinate 2,296, forward strand.
CCGCAGAAGGCGATCGCGGCGTACTTGGAAGCGCTGGAGGTCAAGCCCGACGCCCGCAATCTGCTGGTCGACGTGCTCGAGCTTTTGCACGAGACCAAGCAGTGGAAGAAAGCGGTCGAGATCCTCATGCGCCTCGCGAACCTCGAGACCGGAAAGGCCAAGGCCAAGTACCTCGAAACCGCGGGCATCATCACCAACTCCGAGCTGCATTCGCCCGACGAAGCGGTCGAGATGTTCAACCAGGCGCTCGACGAGTACGCGGACAGCCTCAAGCCGTTCGAGCGTATCGACAAGATCATGACGGCGAAGAAGG
>CAZTTW010000886.1:0-2604 GCA_964616265.1 uncultured Myxococcales bacterium
GGCTGGGGCGAGCTGCACCTCACGAACGTGATCATCGGACCCAAGAAGGATCCGCTGCTCACCATTGCGAAGACCAGCATTTCGTTCGCCGCGGCCTGGGGCTCGGGCACCATCACTGTCGATTCGCCGAATGCTCAGATCCGCTACGGCGGCGACAACGACAACGCGATGGCGCTGCTGCGGCGGCTGCGCAAACCTTCGGCGCGTCCAGCGGGTGGCGGTGACAAGCCCGTTGCCTACCCGGTCATCGTCGTTCGGCACGGATCGCTCAGTCTCGTGGACGCGAAGTCCGACCTGGTTCTCGGCGTCGGCGCCTTCGATGCCACCTGGGAACCGTCGCGCCGCTTTTCGATTTCGGCCGTGGACATCGACGGCAAGCTAGGCGGTCGCGAGAGCTCGCCGTCGTTCGGCGCCGAGACGGCGACGCTGGAAGGTCCGCTGGCCGGTATGCGACCGCATGGCTTTCCACAAATCTCGGTCAAAGAAGGCCACATCCAACCGCTCACCACCTTGCCACTAACGGGAATCACCGGCAGCTTGCGACCGACGTCCACCGGCGAAGACGGCGTGGACGTCCTTTTCGCCGGCAGCTACGCCGGTGCGAAGCGCTCCCTTTGGACCGCGACCGGCAAGATCAAACCTGCAGTCGACTGGTCGAGCGTCGACGGACAAGTTGCGTTGCAGGCGGAGCGCTTCTCGCTTGACAAGATCGCCGACGTTCTGCCCGCGTCGATCCTCGAACCCGAGAGCACGGAGATCGACGCAGCCATCGAGGCGCACTTCGCCGGGCGCAAGGTCGCGCTGTCGGGAAAGCTGGACGTTTCCGGCCTCAATATCTCGCACGAGAAGCTCGCCACCGAGCCGGTGGAAAATGCCAGCTTCACCCTGCACTTCGACGCCACCGTCGACCGCGACCAGCGGCGCGTCGATCTGCAGTCCTTCGAAGGCAAGATCGGCAGCCTGGTGGCGCGGATGACGGGATCCGTCGAAATGCCCGCCGGCTCCTTCAAATTCAAGGACGGTCGTGAGCTGAAGGTCGTGCCCAAAATCGACCTCAGCCTGCGTGTGCCGCGCACGCCGTGCGCGAAGATCCTGGGCAGCATCCCGGCGCCGCTCGTGCCCAAGCTGCAAGGCTTCGCGCTGCAGGGTTTCTTCGAGGCTGACGTTCACGCCCGGATCGACTTTTCCAATCTGGACGCGCTCGACCTCGGCGGCAAAGTGGGCATCGATGGCTGCCAGGTGCTCAAGGCCCCCGAAGAGGTGCTGGCGCTCACCGGCCCCGAGTCGATTCTGCAAACCGTAGAAGTCCCGCCGTCGCCGATGGGCGGCAAGGACAACGAGATGATGACCTTCGCCATCGGACCGGACAATCCCGACTTCGTCCCGTACGACAAGCTTTCGCCCTACCTCATCGCCGCCATCATGACGACGGAAGACTCGGGATTCTTCCGACACCGCGGCTGGGTGTCGTCGCAGTTCAAGACCGCGCTTCGCCGCAACCTCGCGGGCGGCGGATTCCGTTTGGGCGCTTCATCTATCACCATGCAAATGGTGAAGAACGTCATCTTGAGCCGCGAAAAGACGCTGTCGCGGAAATTTCAGGAGCTGTTCCTCGTCTGGTTCGTCGAGCAGATCTTGAGCAAGGAACGCATCCTCGAGCTGTACTTCAACGCCATCGAGTTCGGCCCGCGGCTTTACGGCATCGGCCCCGCGGCCCGACACTATTTCGGTAAGAACGCGTCGGATTTGACGCCACCCGAAGCCGCGTTCTTCTCGTCGATCTTGCCCAGCCCCAAGCGTCGCTACGTTCAGTACTGCCACGGCTCCCTAACGCCGCAGTGGGAAAGGTACGTGCACAAAATCTTGACCAAGATGCACGAGCGCGCTCGACTGGGCGACGAGGAGTACGCCACCGCGATAGCCTCGACGCTGGTGTTCGACAAGGGCGAAATGACAATGACCGAAAAGCAGTGCATGGACTGGGTCCGCAAGATCACCGCAAAGCCCGAGCCCGAGCCCGAACCGGAGGCAGACGCACCGTAGCCGTCCGAGTGGGTTCATGGCACGCGACGAAAACGAATCTCCTCGGCGCAAGAAGAAGGGCAAGCGGTCGTGGCTGAGGCGCCTTCTCTGGATCGCCGGCCTGTTGCTCTTCCTGCCGATTGCAGGCGCCGCAGGATTGTTCGGAGTCTTCTATTACTACGGCAAGGATCCGTCGCTGCCCAGCCTGGGCGGCATCGGCGACTACCACCCCGAGCAAATCACCAAGGTGCTCGACCGCGACGGCAAGGTCATCGGCGAGATCGGAGCGATCCACCGCACCGTGGTGCCTTACGCCAAGATTCCCAAGGTGATGATTCACGCCCTTCTCGCCGCGGAGGACGCCGAATATTTCGAGCACGAAGGCGTGGACTACAAGGGCATGGTGCGCGCCTTTGTCGAAAATGTTCTGCGCCGAAAGTTCGCCCAGGGTGCGTCGACCATCACCCAGCAGGTGGTCAAACAGATGTTGCTCACGCCGGAAAAGAGCATGCGGCGCAAGGTGCAGGAAATCATCCTGGCGCGCCGGCTGTCGCAGCGGTTTTCCAAGGAAGACGTCCTGGC
>CAZTTW010000887.1:0-2600 GCA_964616265.1 uncultured Myxococcales bacterium
GCGGAAATCGATCTCGTGCTCCTCGACCTCGATATGCCCGTTCTCTCGGGCCGTAGGACTTTGCCGCTCCTGCGCAAGCTTCGCCCGACGTTACCCGTCATCATCGAAACTGGGAGCATGGACGAAGCCGTCGGGCAGCTGGCAGCGCAGTTCACCGACGTCGCCACCCTTTCGCGACCGTTCACCTTGGTCGACCTAAGAGCCGCCCTCGCACCTTGGCTTCGAAAAGAGAAGCAACGAGACGTTTAGGCGCTTCACTTTGTCGTGTGTTAGGCCGATAGTTCCGATCAGCAATCGCTGATTCACGCGACTGGAGGAACTTCATGCGCATCCTAATCGTGGAAGACGATTCGACAAGTCGGCTTCTGCTTCGCAAGCTACTCGAATCCTATGGCGCATGCGATGTCGCAATCAACGGCAAGGAGGCTGTCCAAGCATGCCGGCGGGCGCGGGCGGAAAGCGATCCGTTCATCCTGGTATGTCTCGACATCATGATGCCTGAGATGGATGGCCACGCCGCTCTCAAAATCATCCGCGCCGATGAAGAAGCACAAGGATTACCGCCAAGCAAATGCGCGAAGATAGTCATGACGACAGCCCTGCAAGATCTGCAAACAGTAACCGACGCCTATCGCGAGCTGTGCGACGGGTACCTCGTGAAGCCGATTCAACGTGACAAGCTCGTCGCGCTGCTCAAGGACTTGAGCCTTCTGTCATTCAGCGAAGAGCAGCTGACCTCGACTCACTGACGCTCACGATCGACCTTCGAGCCCTACTGAGTCAAGAATTCGGTAATCAAGACTCGGCGTATCGGGTGCGCTGGGAGGAGGGGCTGGATGCGATTCTGCACCTTCCTCTTCAGCGCGTCGTAGTCTGCGGGGTCGCCGATATCGTCCAGGTGGGTGTCTGCCAAGACGGTCAAGATCGCCGAGCGGATTTCCGACGTGCGGGACTGGACGGCCTCGCGTCCGTCGTTGTCGCTCACTTCCACCTCGAAGGTCACGGTTACCACATGCTGTCCTTTATCTCCCCATTCCGTGACCAAGAAGGGATCGAAGTGTACGACCGGACCGACATCTCCTGGGCCTCCGGACGTTCCCGCGCCTTGCGAGATCCACGGGAAAGACCACTTGAAGCTCCCGCCGTAGCGAACTCCTAGAAAGCCTGCCCCTAACACCGCAAGAATTACGCTGGCGACCTTGAAAGCTTGGGGCACCCTGAAGTTGGACCACGACTTTGGATATCGTGCAACCGGCGCAGAACGTTTTGCGGATTTCGCGCGACGGCATAAGTCGAGCGATTCCTACGAGGGGGTGAAGCCATCGAGGTCGGCGATGCCCAAGGTGCTCTCCAGCCGGGCGACCTGGGCGACGGCTTCCTCGAAGCCATGGTTGCCCAGAATTCGATGCTCCTGCTCCTCGAGCTCATCGCCTAGCTCTTGGTAGGCAGTCCGGCCGATCACCTCGCGAAAGGCAGGAAAGACCACGGTGTCTTCGCGCGCGGCGTGCGGCCTGTACATGCGAGTGAAGCTGCGGAGCGCGCGGGCGAGTTGAGGTGGGTCGCCAGCTGGGGCGGTGCGAACGATTTGCGAGGTCACCTCACGACCGCGCTGATGTTGGCGCAGGAGAATAGCGACGAGGTCGGCTTCGCGGTTGGCGGCTTGCAGCCGGGGAAAGATGAACCGTTCTTCGTTCTTCTCGTGATAGTCCTCGACGAAACGATGGATGATGCCCGCGGCATCGACAACCGTCTTCGGATCGAAGCGTTCGCCGCGGTCGATGCGCCGGCCGACTTCATCGTAGATGAGCACGATGCGTTCGAGCACGCCGTGTTCTTGCATCAGGTCTTCGCCGGGCGTGACCTCGGGCTCGTTGCCCTTGTCGTTTCTCTCGGGCGTGCTCTTGCCCGTGCTCGCGCATCCGACAACAGCCAGACTCGCCGCGCTCGCCGTGCGCAGGAAGCTTCTTCGCTCCATGCGTGTGCCCTGCTCGATGCCGTGAAGCCTACGTTCCATGCTTCCCTCGAAACTGTCGTTGGCGTGACTCCCGCTAATTGCAAGAGCCTGGCCCAGCATTGCGTCGGCGCAAGACCATTGTTCGCCGTTTCATTTTTCGGATTCCTTGCTACACCAGCGGTACATGCCGTCGGCCAATCGTTACGCGGCGATAGCGCGCGTGGAACGCTGCTTTACCTCGGGCGTCGCTGTCGCAATTTTCACAAGGCAGTAGACAAAAGGTGACCATTTATATAACGTTACCTTAAAGGTCATGTTTAACCGATGATTCGCATCGCCCGCCAGACCGATTACGCCGCTCGCATGCTCCTTCATTTGGCTAGCTTGGAAGAAGGGGCGTCGGCTTCGATCGCCGAGATTTCGGCGCAGCGCCTTTTGCCGGTGCCCTTCGTTCGTCGGATGGTGGCGCCCCTGGTGGCCGCGGGCATTTTGAAGACGACGCGCGGCTCGAAAGGTGGAATCCAGCTCCGTCGTCCGGCGTCGGAGATTTCGCTCGGCGATTTGGTGGCGGCCATGGAAGGTCCGGTTGCGCTCAACGAGTGCGTGCACCTGCCGAACGCCTGTCCGTTCATGCACTCGTGTCCGG
>CAZTTW010000888.1:0-2599 GCA_964616265.1 uncultured Myxococcales bacterium
ATTTCACAGGCGGCAATCGATCCAGGCGATAAAGGATGAACGGTTCAGCTCGGCACTGCCACATCCATCGCCGGAGCGCGAACGTTTCCATTGGCAAAACTGCTGGTCAAGCTGAGCGAACTCCTCGCCGAGCCACAAGAGACCGACCTCTTGATCGATGTCTGGATCTTGAAACTTGCCGCGAATGTAGTCGAGCACCGCGTTTCCACGACGGTGACTGAGGTCGCGATTGTGCTCGGTCGAACCTTCGGGTGAAGCGCGCGAAACCACGAAAAAGTAGGAAGCGCCCCGACGATCCGAAAAGGTCTGCTCGAGCAAGGCTGCGCTGGCAGCGTCGAGGTCGGCGCTGTCCTTGTCGAACTGAATGATCGCCGCGCGATCGGCGAGCGGCGAAAACAAGGCGTTGAAATCCCCGCCGGACATGGAGGCCACCTGGCGAGCCTGCAATGGCTGGCAACCACGCGTGCTGCCGCCGGTAGCGAGACCACACGAGGTAAGCACGCGCTTGAGGATCACCTTCAGATCGCCCGAACAGTAACCCATGTCGGACGCGCTAGCCGTCGCCACCTCGGGCAGTTTGCCTTGGCTCTCGGCCAAGCGCGAGGCCGCTGCGCGAGTCCACGACGCCACGGAGACGCCGATCACGGCCACGGTGACGAGAAGGAGGATGAGGTGCGTTCGGCCGGTGTTCATCGCGCTACCTCGCTGGATGTCTGGGCAAGAACGCGCGAGAGCACGTAGTCAAGACCGAGATCCGTGTCCTCGTCAGGAAGCTTCTGATTGCGCACGAAAAGCTGCGGCGTCAGCACGGGCAGCGAATTAGCGACGATCCAACGCAAGCCCTTGTTGACCCGCGCGCGAACCGCCGGCTGTCCAACACATCCGGCGACCTCGGGGAACTGCTGCTTGATACTGGTGTAGATGGCCGACTGGCCCTGCGCTCCCCGTGCCCGGAGTTCTTCCTGATGGGCGAAGGCCCAGTCGAGGACCGCGCTCGCACGCGAACCGGCGCACAGCACCGCCTCGCTGACCGCGCACGCACCCGGATGCAGCGATTCGCCGACCATCCAGTTGCATTCCTTGTCGAGCGGAAACAAGACCATTTTGATCTGCAAGCGATCGCCGAGGCCGCTGGCCGAGAGCCGCTCGGAAAATGCCTTGCAAGCCGGGCACAGAGGATCCAGCACCTCTACCGACGGGACCTGGCCCCGTCCCGGCACGTCCAGCATGACACCGTACTTGTCTTCCGGATGGCGCAGCCCCGAGGTCTGCAGCAACGAATCGGCGTACGCGGGCTTGAGCGTAAGGTAAAGCAGGAGCGGCAGCGCCACCAGGGCGAGGCCTTCGACAAAGTAGAAGGCCCACTGGCTAAGTGCGTTCGACTTCCGCTCGCCGGCTGCCGGCGTGAGAACATGCGCGACAATGGCGGCAACGAAAACGCCCAGCGACGAAACGTAGATGCCAACGCACACCTTGCAGAAGGTGCCGATTCGGGTGGCGGAAATGAGCGCGTAGATGATCGACGTGAGCACGGGGAGCGCCGTAGCCGCCACCATGAAGGTCGTTTCGACGCGCACCATGCGTTTGCGCAGCAAAAGGTCGACCGCGCGGAAGAGCAAGAAGGCGAACACGCCGAAGGCCGGCAGCGCGATCGGAATACCGCCCCAGGTCAGGTCGCGCAAGACCGAGGAATACGGGCTCATCAGCACGGCGTGGCAGCCCGACGAGCCGCTGGCATCCTTGGCGCCAAGCCCGGGCACGATGGAACACGTGATGGCATGGACCTGGCGGTCGAGGTGCGCGATGAAGTCGTACGACGACACGGCCGCAAAAACCACACCGGCCAGGGCGAAAGCAGCCAAAACAATCAGGGTCTTGCGTGGACTGGCTGCGCCCGCTTGCTGCTCGGGTACGTCTGGCTGGGGCATAGTAGGCAGACCATAGGCCACGCGGCCCGCCGAATCCAGTTCTCGGCAGCGCGCCACGAGACCCACTACGAGATAGCTTATGGACGTGGTATCAAGAGACTGGTTTTTTGCGCCCATAGCTCAATTGGATAGAGCACCGGCCTTCTAAGCCAACTGATGCGATGCATCCTGACTGAACAGAGCGCTCACCCCAAACAATACGCAGGCTTGTCTCGACGGGGGATGCCGCATGATACTCAGGGATTGTCGCCTGTTCGGTCCACTTGGGCAGAGAATGGGCAGAGCCGTTCCCAATTGGAGGGCGCGACAGAACTGGGGCGGGAGGCTCAATAAGCGCTTTGGCGAGGGCCGCGGTGGGCACCCTGGCAACCCGGCAGGATGAGTATTCCCACTCCGCATCGCCGGGCAGACACGCCAGCAAAACTGGAATTGTCCTCATTTCAATTCAGCGAGGATGGCGCGAGCTGTGGAGCAAGCGTCGTCCCCGTCAGCTCGCCTTCAGTTCGCAAGGACCTACGCCACACCCTGGCCACTGCGAGGCCGCGTCGTGTTACTATGGGGCACCATGAGACGGGCGATCCGAAAAGCGCTGGCGGTTTGCTTGTTCGTGGACCTGGTAGGTTCTTGTGGCGGCATCGGCGCGGCGGACGACGCCCCGCTGGATATTTCCA
>CAZTTW010000889.1:0-2599 GCA_964616265.1 uncultured Myxococcales bacterium
GTACTCGCGCTCGACCCCATGGAAAACGTGCCCGAGGTGCCAGTCGCTGGTGTGAAGAATACGCAAGGCCATCGGTGGCATCATACGGCGGAGACGGGTACCCTGTCTGGGACCGGATCTGGGGATCTTCACGGAAGACGAAAGGGGGGCGCGAGAGGCAGTTGCGAGACCAGCCTACGCGCATGGGCCGACAAAGTCGGGGTGTCGGGATTGTGCGCAGAGTGAAAAACTCGTTTCGCTCTTAGCTGCGGTGGGCGACGATCTTCGCCTTGGGTGCTCTGGTTGGCGCCGTGGCGGCGCTGCCATTCCTGGCCCATGTCAGCCGCAAGTCATCGGGGCAAGGCGCGGGGGCGAGGTTTCCGGCGACTGGGTCCTTATCTCCGGAGCATCGGCGCGAAGCCGAAGGACAGGCCGCGAGGAGCGGCGTTGCAAGGCTGGCCGCCGGAAAATGGCCACCGCCACCGTGATACATTCCTCCTCGTGTCGGATCGCCGTTCACGCTGGTTGGCTTCGTATGCTCCGGTCTTCGGGTTCCTCGTTCTCGGGGTTGTTCTTAGGCTGGCGGGAGCGTCTGCCCACTGGCAGCGGTTCGATCAAGACCATCCCGCGTTTGGGAAACGTCCAAGCTTGAGCTGAGCCAGGACGTGAACCAGTAAATCCAACAGGCCGATCCGCACACGTGGGCTTCGCCGCTGCATCGGAAGTGGACCAGCCGCACGTATTTTCGGCCGCCGCTCGCCTCGTACTACTTCGTCGGGCTCCTTCGTGCCGTACGATTCGACCGCATGCTCGCGGCCTCGGCCCAGGCGGGGCTAGCGGCGCTAGCGTATTTGCTTCTCTTCCTTTCGGTGCGTCGCGTATTTGGGCGAGGCCTTGCGCTTGGAACGCTGGCCGTCGTTGCTCTTCACCCGGTGCTCATGTTCTGCGACGTCTCGTTCGAGGACTCGACGCTGGCCCTTGCCTTGCTGTCGTCCACGATCTACGCCGCGCTTTGGGCGCGCGACGGGAGGGCAGTGCGGTGGCTTGTGCCAGGCACTGCCGCTGGTCTTGCCTCTGAGAAACGCCGTCGCGCGCCGCGCAGCCCCGCCGGGCACCGCCCCTATTCCCTTGCCATCCGCCAGGGCTTGTCTGAAAATCCGCCGCCATGAGCCAGAATCTTGGACTCGCTTTGTTCAATCGCTTCTTGAGAGGCGCGCCGATCATCAGCTTGCTGGTGACGATGCCGGCTTCGGCTGCCGGCAAGCAGGCGCAGCAGAGCCAAGAGCAGGCGGCGCGGAAAGCCTGCCTGAACGGCGATTACGCCAAGGGGACGTCCATCCTCTCGGATCTCTTCATCCAGAGCGGAGGCAACCCGGTCTTCATCTTCAATCAAGCTCGCTGTTTCGAGTCAAACAGACGCTACGAGGATGCGCTGGCGAGATTCGAGGAGTTTGTTCGCACGGCCGAAGCATCGGCGGCTGGCCTTACGCCGGACGACAAGGCGGCGGCTGAAAAGCACATCGCGGACTGTAAGAGGCACATCGAGCAAGAGGGCAAGACTTCGTTGCCCGCATCGCCGACCCTGGCTCCCGCTATATCGCCGACCGCGTCAGCGAGCCAGCCCACGCCGGAAGTCGCGCAGCCGGCCCCGAATTCCACGTCATCGAACTCAGGGGCAGGGCTGCGAAGCGCCGGAATCATCACCGCATCCGTGGGCGGCGCCGCTCTGGTCGCGGGAATCCTGCTCAACCTGCATGCCAACAGCATGGCTTCTGACATGGAAAACAACGTCGGCGGCTACACGCCAAGCAAGAACTCCAGCCACGATAACTACGTTACGGCCATGTGGATAACCTACGGCGTGGGTGCCGCCTGCGTCGCCACAGGTGCGGTGCTGTTCGGAATTGGGATTGGATCGAACAAAGGCGCGTCCTCCGACGTGGCCATTCTGCCGGCCATCGACAGCCACCAAGCGGGCCTCGCGCTGGCGGGGAGGTTCCAATGAGCAGCCGTAGTAGGAACGCTATCTTCTGGGCCGCTTCGTTCGTCTGCCTCAGCGTGGTCGCCTGCGTTCGTAACGTGGATACTTCGAAGGTCAAATGCGTGGACAAGACGACTTGTCCTACCAACTACTCCTGCAACATGGATCACGGGACCTGGGGCCACTGTGTTCAGGGTTCGGTGTCGGTCGATAGCGGTAATGGCGGCAGCAGCGCGTTCGATGCGTCACATGGCGAGGTCAGCGCGACTGGTGGCTCCCATAATGGCGGGGCAGGTGGCGACGTGGCGTACGATGCGCCGATGGCGACTGGAGGTGCCGCTGGCGACGTGGCGTCCGATGCGCCGATGGGGACCGGAGGCGCCGGCGGCGGCGACCTCTACGATGCTCTCGCTTCAGGAGGCGTCCCATCTACCGGCGGGGTTTCTTCGTCAACGGGAGGCAGCACATCGCCAGGAACACAACCGAAGGGCTCGTCGTGCACCGGCGACGTCCAGTGCGCCAGCGGCCTCTATTGCGTGGATGGCGTTTGCTGCGCCAGCAAGTGCGACGGTCAGTGCCAGGCATGCAACGAAGCAGACAGCGTCGGTACGTGCAAAACAGTCCAGGGTGCCCCTCGCG
>CAZTTW010000890.1:0-2597 GCA_964616265.1 uncultured Myxococcales bacterium
CGCCCGGCGATTTTCGGGAATTCCTTGGCGAACTCCTGGCCAGTCTCGCGAATGTACTGCAGCTCGCGGTTGTAGTAGCCGAGGAGGCGAGGGTCCATTAGCTGCCTCCCTTGCTGCCCAGATCCATGACCTCGATGCTGCCGCTCTCGAGGTCCACGGCGGTTCGCAAAAAGAGGCGAAGTGGCAGCGGCTGCGCCCACAGCTCGGCTTCGATGTCGAAGGACATCGCGTTGCGATTCATCTTCTTCTCGTCGATGACCAGTCTGACGCGCAAACTGCGGGCGACAAGGCGAGGCTCGAACTAGAGGACGCATTTCCGGATCGCTTGCTCGAGCGCCACGGCATCAATCGTCGAGCTCGTGCGACCGGCGAGATCCGGCAAGCCGAAGTTGAGCACCGATTTTGCGACCAGCGGATACTCGTCGAGATTCTGGGTGGCGGCCAGATGCGTGGTGTTCATCAGCCAGGCCAAGTCGCGCCGCACGCAATCGCGCAAACGACTCGGCGACAGAACCCGTGCGTCGCGCGATTCCTGCTTTCTCTCGGGATCGTTGTCGGTCAACCGATCGAGGAGCGATGGCTGAAGTCGATCTTTCTGTGTGAGGTCAGCCATGGAGACAATCGCGTGTGGCGTCTGCCAACTGCGGGCTGGCCGGCTACTCGGCGGCCGTCTGGGCGGCCGGCTCAGGCGACGCGTCGAATTCGATCGAGCGCACGTCGAGCAACGAGTACTCGCCCTGATCCGATGCGAACATGCGCTGGCCGAGGCCTGTGGCAGAGCCGTCGCTCCGCTCGTTCCAGTCGGTCTTGCGAGCCAAGCGAATGGAGGCGTCGGCGCTCGTCTCGGAGCCGGGATAGCGGGTTGGGATGAGTGCCACCACTTGGCCGGCGTTGGAGAGCGTGAGATACGCTGGCAACCAGGCAAGGTCGCGCAGATCGGCCGGCTTTTCCGTCGTGATGGCGCTGAGGTTGCTGAAGGGAATCCAGTAGTACTTGCCGTCGACGATGGCCTCGAGCACGGGACCCAATCGGACGTCGGCGTCGGCCAGCCAGGCAAACGGTTGCCCATCGATCTTGCCTGACGAGGTTGGCGCCTTTTCGAAGGCCTGCGCGTGCAGCTCCGCTGCCTCTGCGGCGTGACCTTGGGCATCCAGGGTGAGCGATTGGACGAGCAAAGCGGCCCATTCGGCGGGCTTGCCAAAGAGAAGGGGCGTGCGCTTGCCGGCAAAGACTTCGGCGCGCAACCCTTCGCACATCAGCGCCGTTCGGTACGTTTGCACCATGGGCAGCGCTTTGGCGTCCATGTCCGCCAGCACGTTGAGCTGAGTCATGGCCCGATCCCATTGCCCCAGGATGCACGTCAGCTGGAAAAGCAAGGTCCGCAGCTTGGGATCGGCAGGAGCCTTGCGAATAGCAGCCTGCAGGCCAGCGAGCGCCTCTTCCAGTCTTCCTTGTCGAACGTCGTCCTCGAACGTGCTCATGCGTGCGGCCTACGAAAGTTAGGGTGGATAGAAAACCATGGGCGCCTCCGAGGAAGCGCCCATGGATAACTGCGCTGGCTAGAATTTCTTCGAAATTTCCAGCTTGCCCGAGGGGATCGAAGCGTCGGGCGTGTTGTCCTTCTTCTGCCCCGTGTACTCGAAGTTCACGGTAGCGAAGTTGAGCGAGACGGTCTCGATGAAGCGGTCGTTGTCACCCGGATCGCCCGTGTGTACCGACGAGATGAAGACCGTGTCGGACATTGTGATCTTGACCATCGGCAGCGGCTTCTTGGCGTCGCCCATGACCTTGAGCACCTCGAGAACCGCGCTCTTGTGGCTCGTGCCTTTGAAGCAGTCGTAAAGCAGCTTCGGCGAGGCCTTGTCGACGTACTTGGTAATCGTGAGATCCTTGACGTCCGCGGAGCCTGTGCCGGCGCCCGTACTAATGTGAGCAGAAGCGGACTGAGTCATTCCCCAGTTCCACGACAATACATCGACCCACGATCCATCATCGTGACCGCTGACTGCTGACTCACCCTTTACTCCATCCAGTTGCAAGCAAATAGCGACACCCATGTTCTTAGCTCCTTTTTTCTATGTTTCGTTGATGGTGAAGAGACCTTGTTGAACGCTAGCCGCCGGCTTTGGCTGACGGCAGCTTGGACACGAGCCTCAAGGACACGGTGAGGCCTTCCAGTTGGTAGTGCGGACGCAGGAAAAATTTCGACGTGTAGTAGCCAGGATTGCCCTCGACCGGCTCGACGATGACCTCGGCACCGGCGAGCGGCTTGCGCGCCTTGGTGTCCTCGGTCGAGTGAGCCGGATCGCCGTCCACGTAGTTGATGATCCAGCTCTGCAGCCAGCGCTGCATGTCGTCGGCCTCGCGGAAAGATCCGATCTTGTCGCGCACGATGCACTTCAAGTAGTGGGCGAAGCGGCAGGTGGCGAACAGGTACGGTAGGCGCGCGGCCAATGCTGCGTTGGACGACGCGTCCGGGTCATCGTACTGCGTGGGCTTCTGCAAGGACTGCGCGCCGATGAAGGCCGCAAAGTCCGAGTTTTTCTTGTAGATGAGCGGCATGAAGCCGTTCCTGGCCAGCTCGGCCTCGCGGCGAT
>CAZTTW010000891.1:0-2597 GCA_964616265.1 uncultured Myxococcales bacterium
CGAAGACATGGGCGCCCTCACCCAGCTTCCCGTGCACATCGCGGCCAACGCGAAACCAGTAACCCTGGGTTCGTACGCGACCATCGAACGTGCGTCCGGTCCCATCGCCATCGAGCGGGACCACATGGCACGAGTCACCGAGGTTTATATGCAGACCGAAGGGCGAGACGTCGGCAGCGCTGCGGTGGAGCTTGAAGGGAAACTCGCCGCCGATCCGAGGACCCGCCACGTCAAGTGGCGATACGTCGGCGAGATGGAGCTGATGAAAACTACTTTTGCCGGACTCGGCGTTGCGATTGCGTTGGCCGTCATGGTGGTCTTCATGTTGATGACCATTCAGTTCAAGTCGCTTCGCTTGCCCTTCGTCATGCTCTTCGCGATTCCCGTCTGTTTGGTCGGCATCACCATCGCGTTGATGGCTGCCGGCCAAGGTTTCTCAGTCACGGCCCTCATGGGAGTTCTCATGGTCATTGGAATCGCCGTGTCCAACGGAATCTTGCTCGTAGCGGAGGCCAGTGTTCACCTGAACAAGGGCGAGAGCAAGGAGGACGCGATCGTGATGGCCGCCCGGACGCGCTTCACTCCCATCGTGATGACGAGTCTCGCCACAGTCATCGGGCTGGTACCTACCGCGCTCGGGTTGGAGGCCGGCACGGAGGCGAATCAGGCGCTTGCCCTCGCTGTGGTCGGTGGCCTCACGTCTTCGACGCTCTTGTCGCTGTTTCTTGTTCCGTCGATGTTTACGCTCCTCGCCAGGCCGATAGCATCAGCGGAGGAGGAGCCCGGCGCGACGCCCCCTCAGCAGAAGGAATTCGCATGATCAAGTTTACGGTTACGCCAGACTGCAAAGCCTCAATCGGCAGAACGCCCGCGACGCCGATTGACTTTCCCAGACCGCTTGCCGTTGACGGGCTGTCTCGCATTGTCATTGCTATCACGAGATAGGCCCAGCCTCCTACGCAGAGTCTTGGGGTCTACGCCAAGTCGCTCGGCAGCGGCGGCGCGATGGCCTCCGGATTGGGTAACGGCCCAGAACACGTAGTGGCGTTCGAGCTCGCGCAAAGGAACGATCTGGCCATGAAACGCAAACGGAAGCCCGTGAACGTCGTTGCGTATCACGGCTGGAAGATCCGTGACGTCGACCTCCGCGTCGCGTGCCCAAAGGACGACTTTCTCGACCGCGTTGGCGATCTCGCGAATATTCCCAGGCCACGGATAGCTGCGAAGCTTCGCCAACGCCCGAGGTGAGAACGCGCGCACCGGTGAGCTCGGGTACCGGCTCCTTGCCTGGGCCAAGAAGTGGCTGAGGAGCTGGGGGATGTCGTCGGGGTGATCTCGAAGCGGCGGTACGACGATCGATATGACGTCTAGTCGATAGAAAAGGTCGTTTCGGAACTTTCCATCCTTCGCATGTCGAGCAAGATCCCTGTGCGTTGCCGCAATAATGCGGATGTCGACTTCCTGTTCTTTCGTTGACCCGACCGCCCGTACACTCCTCCTCTCTAGGACGTGCAAGAATTTCGCCTGAAGCGCTGGCGTCGTTTCGCCGATCTCGTCCAAGAAGAGCGAGCCACGATTGGCCTCGACAATCAATCCCCGACTGTCGGAGGTTGCCCCAGTGAACGCGCCCTTGGCATGGCCGAAGAGCTCGCTTTCGAGTAAGCTCTCGGGAATAGCTGCGCAGTTGATGGAGACAAACGGGAAGGCGGCCCGGCAGCTCTCGCGGTGGATGAGTTGAGCAACGAGTCCCTTTCCGACACCCGTTTCTCCGAGAATGATGACTGGAGCTGGCGTGGAGGCAATTTGTCGAATCTGTTCCCGGAGCGACTGAATCACTAGACTGTCACCGATTAGTCCTGAAACAGACGCCTTCGATCGAGTCTCGCCCTGACTGGCATCGGATCGTCGGCGAATGGCCGTATCTGTGAATGCTCGCTCCAAGAACGTCACCAACTCACCTTGCCTGAAGGGCTTGGTCAGATAGTGGTACGCACCACGTCGGATCGATTCGATCGCTGTCTCGACCGTGCTGTGGGCAGTCGCCACGATGATGGGCAGATCCGCGATGAGTGCCCTGGCAAGAGAAACCATCTCGAGTCCGTCCACATCGGGCATGTGTAGATCCGTCACGAGAGCATCGAAAGGCTCGCAACGTAGCTTTTCGACCGCTTCTCGACCCGATCGAACGCTTAGCGCCCCATAACCGCGATCGATAAGCCCGCCGACGATACGATCCGCGGATTCGATGTCGCTATCCGCGACGAGGATGCGACGTCGATTCTCAGGCATTGTACGTCCTAGCTACTCGCGGTGAACGTCTGCGCGTCGACGTTCCAAAGGATTTCGGCTTGGATAGATTCACACTGGAGCGGCAGTAAGCAAATCCTGGACCAGTCTACAAACGAAGGAGAAGCAGCACCGGCGGGGACCGCCAGAACGCGCGATCGCGAAGAAGGGGAGTTCTGCCCCTTGCGATCGGGAAATCTTCCCTTGGAGGTGTGAACGCTGAGAGCGGGTCCGCAAAGGTCCATGATTTTACTCTGGCACAGGACGTGCTGAAGGCCGAACCACATGCCCATCCATTCAGTGAAGCACTC
>CAZTTW010000892.1:0-2595 GCA_964616265.1 uncultured Myxococcales bacterium
TCATGAGCGAGCGCGTGAACGTCACCGCGACCTTCTTCAACCGAACCATGGTGCCGGTGGGCATCGTGCTCTTGCTGCTGACCGGCACCGGCTCGCTCTTCCCTTGGCGGGGTATGGAGAAGACCGCGATGCGAAGGCGCGCGCTTCTGCCGATCGCCTTGGGTGCCGTCACCTTGATCGTCGGCGGCATTCTCGGCGGCCGGACCTCGCCAGCGGCCATCATCTGCTTTGCGGTATGCGCCTTCGTGGCGACGGTCATCGTGCAAGAACTGGTGCGCGGCGCTCGCGCTCGCCAAAAGGCCAGCGGGGGTTCGTTCGTGGGAGCCATGGCCGGAACCATCTTCAAAGCACGCCAGCCGCACGCCGGCTACATCGTGCACATGGGCCTCGTGTTCATGTTCCTGGGTTTCGCCGGACAGGCGTTCCAGCACGAGGAGAGCGCGGTTATCCAGGCGGGCGAGACCAAGAACTTCGGTCCCTACAAGCTGCGATTCGACGGCATGACCCAAGGCCGCGACCTCATCAAAGAAACCTATAGCGCCGACATCGCCGTGTCGTCCGACGGCAAGAGCCTGGGACGCCTCCATCCCGGCCGCGATTTCTACGATCAACGACCGAACGAGCCGGTTAGCCAAGTCGCCATTCGCCGTGGCGTCGCCGAAGATCTGTACATCACGCTCGGCAGCTACGACGAAGCTCGGCGCGCGGTGGCGCTGAAGCTCGTGCGCAACCCGCTCGTCGACTGGATGTGGCTTGGCTTCTTGGTCATGGCCTTTGGCGCCCTTCTCATCCTGGCGCCTACCCGCGCCCGGGAAGCCGAGGCGCGCCAGCCGTCGCTGGTGCTTCATCTGGGCGCCGGGTTCGGCGTTGCGGCCGTGGCGGCGGTCATCGGCAAATTCGTCCTGCATATTGCGACGACGGCACAGCTCGTGACCATCGCTTTGTGCGGGCTCACCATCGGACTCGCGGGCCTGGCGTGCTTCACGCTGCTGCAGTCCCTGATGGTCCCGGACGAAGACTAATCGCCCAAAACCACGGAATTCGTGGGACTGCCTGGCCCGGCCGGGCTTGCTGAGATGCCGCCATCGTGGTACGGCATCCACACATGGAAATTCGCTTGGAGCAAATCGACCCGGACGCCTTGCGGGTCGTACAGCGTTTGCTCCGCTACCAACACAAGGCCTACCTGGTAGGCGGGTGCGTTCGCGACCTTTTGCTGGGACGCAAGCCCAAGGACTTCGACGTCGCCACGTCGGCGACGCCCAACGATATTCGGCGAACCTTCCGCAACTGCCGCATCATCGGCCGGCGCTTTCGCCTGGCCCACGTTTTCTTCGGCCGCAAGATCATCGAGACAGCGACCTTCCGCGCCAACCCGCGCCCCGAAGAAGACCCGGTGGAGGCGCCTACCGAGGAGAGCGGCGCCAGCGCGGCCGTTGCAGAAGGCAACGGTGGTACGAACGGCAACGGCGGCACGAACGGCAACGGCGGTAGTAGCAGCAGCAGCGACTTGCTCATCCGCCACGACAACGTCTTCGGCACGGCCGAGGAAGATGCGCGCCGTCGCGACTTCACCATCAATGGCCTGTTCTTCGACGTGCAGAGCGCCCAGGTCATCGACCACGTGGGCGGTCTGCCCGATCTGGAAGCCCGCCTGGTGCGCACCATCGGCGATCCCGACGTGCGCTTCCGCGAAGATCCGGTACGCATCCTGCGCGCCGTGAAGTTCTCCGCCCGCTGCGACCTGACCATCGAGCCGGAGACCTTCCGGTTCATGATGGAGCACAAAGCCGAGCTGGCCAAGTGTGCCCAGGCGCGCGTGACCGAAGAGTTCTACCGACTCTTGCGCGCCGGCGCCGCCCGCCGCTCGTTCGAGCTCTTGATGGAGACGGGGCTGCTGGAGTTCCTCTTGCCCGAGCTGGCGCAAGCCTGGCGCAAGGAAGAAGAAGATCCAGAGGTCAAGCGTCGCATCCAGCTCTTCTGGTCCTACATGCGCGCGCTGGATGAAGCCGTCGTCGCCCGCGAGCAAACGCCGTCCGACGCCATGATTTTAGCGACCTTGCTACTGCCGCCCCTGCGCCAAGCGCTGGCTCCCGACGCTGCGCCAGCGCAGAACATGGTCAAGATCGTCGCCGAAGCCGTTCAGCCGTTCTTCGATCGGCTGAAGGTTTCCCGTCGCGATGCCGACCTGTGCCGGCAAATCCTGCTGGCCTTGCGCTTCTTGCTGCCGGGCAGCCGTGCCCGTCGCCAGCGCGCCAGCCTCGCTCATCGACCTTTCTTCCAGGATGCCTTGTGGCTGGCGAATATCGTAGCGCGAGCCGAAGGCGTCGAGCCTTTGGCACTCGACGAAGCCGCGCCAGCCGATGCGACCGCCGACACCACTGGCTCGGAGGAAGAAGTGCCGGCCGAGCTGCTCGTCGACGCCGAAGACAACGGACGACGGCGCGATCGCCACCGCGGCCGCGGCCCGCGCCCCGAGCCTGCGCCAAGCAGCCAGCCTGCGGCGGCGTCCTCCGTGCCCGACACGCGCCGCGAGTCCGCGCCAATCTGGCAAGCCGGACCGCGTGTGCGCACGCCCATCCCGAATCTCGACGA
>CAZTTW010000893.1:0-2589 GCA_964616265.1 uncultured Myxococcales bacterium
TAGGCGTCACCGAGGAACTTCTGATTGGCCGAGTCGCTCATGGCACCGACGGCAGCCGGCCCCACGAATGCGGCAGACTGAACTTGTGCATTCGCATCCTTCTGATACTCCGGCTGAGGCGAGCCATCGAGGCCGTAGCCGTCGACGATTTTGGCCGCGCCGCCGACCACGCCGCTAAAGAAGCTGCTGGTCTTGCCTACGTAGTCCTTCGCCCTCGACTCGCCATTCCAGCAATAGTCGAGGCCGATACGGAACGGTACGCGACACGAGTCGTACTGGTAATTGGTTGGCGAGGCGCCGCCGCTGGCGCCAAACGCGCCACCGTTGGGCTTGCCACTAAGGTCGGCCCAGGCGGGCACCAAGCCATAGCTCGCATTGCCGCCCGACGAATTCACCGTCGTATCGAGCAACTTGTACATGGCATCGAGCGACTCGAGCCAGTAATTCACCTTCGTGCTCGGATTGACGTTGGTCGTGTCGACCTTCGCGAACGCTCGGTGGTACGCAGGCGCGAAGTACGAAAGATTGATGGGCGGCTGACTGCTGGTGGGCCAAGGCTTGATGTACTTGTAGTCCCAGATTTCGTTCACCCACACGGCGTGGATTTGATCCTTGGCCAGGTCGCTGTACTTCTTGCCCAGCTTTCCTTGGCCGCCCCACTGTTTGTCAGCGAGCAGAAGTGCGAAGGCCATGTCCTCGTCGGCGTCGGTGGCCGGCCCCGCGCCGCTGGGATTGCTGCCGAGTCCGCTGCCCGCCGCATTGATGTACCAGTTCATCAGGCCGGTGCCGCCGTCGAGCCACTTCTGCTCGTACTGCCAGAAGTCGTCGAACAAATCCTGCTCGTCCATGAACACGGCAATCAGCATGCCGTAGGCGATGCCCTCGGACACTGTCGAGTTCTTTTCCAGACCCGGCTCGTTCGAGCGCTTTACGCGGCGAAAACCGCTCGCCCCGTCGGAGGTGACGTTGTCGTTCTTCCACTGCGCATAGATCGCCTTCACGTCTTCGTTGCGGTAAAGCGCCGGGTAGGTGCAGCGACTGTTCTCGCGGTTCTGCGGGAAGGGGAACGTGTGACCGGGGGATCCGGCGGTCGGGCCGCGGCTCGGCGGTGCCGCTGTGTCCGTCACGGCGTCGGTACCCGTGCTTCCGCCCGCCCCGCTGCTGCCACCGTTGCCACTCGATCCGCCCATCGCGCTGCCACCCATGCCGCTGGCGCCTCCGGTCGTGTTGCTTCCGCCAGCGCTCGTCCCCCCGCCGCCGCTTGGCGAGCCACCGCTAGCGGATCCTCCGGTCGCGCCGCCAGCTCCACCTTGTCCCGTGCTACCGCCGCTCGCCTTGCTTCCGCCGCTGGCGCCCCCGGATCCCTTGTTCGTGTTCGAGCTCGGCACGCAAGAAACGGCGCTGGCGCCGAAAAAAACGACCGCTGTCCAGACAGGAGCTATCAGGATTCGACGAGAAACAACCATGTCGGGCATCCTCAGGAAAAAGGGGGGGTGAGTTCCTGCTCGTAAGAACACCTAACCCTGCCTGAACGCGCACGGGAAATCTAGGTGCTGACGAGCTTGCCGGATGACTGCGTCAGAGGCGGCCGTCACCCGACGTGCCGACCGCGATCGCGTAAGCTTCGCTCAATGGCGATGCCCTTGCCCACACACGCGCTCGCGCATTTTCATCCGCTGGTCCGGCGGTGGTTCGAAAGTCGCTTTGCAGCGCCAACCTCGGCGCAGACACAAGCGTGGCCCGTCATTGCCGCGGGCGAGAACGTTCTCGTGAGCGCCCCGACGGGCAGCGGCAAGACGCTGACCGCGTTTCTCTCTGCCATCGACGCTCTGGTCACAAGTCGACTCGCCACCGGCGCGGTGAGCGTCCTTTATGTGTCGCCGCTCAAGGCCCTGAACACCGACGTGCGCCTGAACCTCCTGGCTCCGCTCGACGAGCTGCGTGCGCTATTCGCCCAGGAAGGCGTCGCCTTTCCTTCCATTCGCGTGATGACCCGCTCTGGCGACACGCCTGACGACGAACGCCGATCCATGCTGCGCCACCCGCCCGAAATTCTCATCACCACGCCGGAGAGTCTGAACCTGATGCTCACGGCGAAGCAAAGCCGCGAGCTGTTCAGCGGTCTCAAGACCGTCATCGTCGACGAGATCCACGCCTTGGCCGCAACGAAACGCGGCACCTACCTGATGACCGCGATCGAGCGATTGGCGCTATCCGCCGGAGAATTCCAGCGCATCGCTTTGTCGGCAACCGTGCGACCCGCACAAACCGTTGCCGCATGGATGGGCGGTTTTGCGAAAAGCGGGCCACCGCAGAATACCCGCTACCAGGCAAGGCCGGTCCGCGTCGTCGTGTCGACGGACGCCCGTCCGATGGCGCTCAGCGTGCGCGCCCCCGACGTTACGGTCGAGCGTGGCCCCGATTCGGCAGATCTGTGGTGGAGCGCGCTGGCCGACGATCTACGACGGATCATCGAGCGCAACCGCTCGACTCTCGTCTTTGGCAACAGTCGCCGCACCGTCGAGAAAATCGCACGCCTGCTCAACGCCGGGCAAAGCGAGCCCCTCGCCTACGCCCATCACGGCTCGC
>CAZTTW010000894.1:0-2588 GCA_964616265.1 uncultured Myxococcales bacterium
CCCTTCCGGCTCTCTCCCTGCTCGCTGCGGCCACCCTCGGCGCGCCGCGTGCCAACGCGGCAGTTCCTGACATTGCTTTCGAAAAATACCGTCTTCCCAATGGCCTGGACGTCATCCTCCACGTCGAGCATCGGGTGCCCATCGTCCACGTCGAGGTCTGGTACAAAGTCGGCTCGAAAGACGAGGTGGCCGGCAAGACCGGCTTTGCGCACCTGTTCGAGCACATGATGTTCCAGGGCACCAAGCACATCCCCGAGGACGCCTACTTCAAGTACCTGTCCCAGGCAGGCGCCTCGGCGCGCAACGGATCCACGGGCATGGATCGCACGAACTACTTCGAGACCCTGCCCGCCTCGCAGGTCGAGCTCGGGCTGTGGCTCGAAAGCTCCCGCATGGGCTTCCTGCTGGAAAGGCCGTCCTTCAAGGAGAGTTTCGCCAATCAACGGGACGTCGTGAAAAACGAGCGCCGCCAGCGGGTCGAAAACGTTCCCCTGGGCGGCGTCGCACGGCTGGAGCTCGAAACCCTGTTCCCGGTCGGGCACCCCTATCACCACGAAGTCATCGGCTCGATGGAGGATCTGGACGCGGCCTCCGAAGCCGATTTGCGCGACTTCTACAATCGCTACTACGCGCCTGGAAACGCCGTACTCCTGATCGCGGGCGACATCGACGTCGCGGTCACCAAGGGCCTCATCGAAAAATACTTCGGCCCGATTGCTCCTGGCCCGGCCATCACTCGCGCGGCCGTGCCGCCCATTCCGGTGTCCCAGGCCGAACGTCGACTGGCCATGGAAGCGAACATCAACTTGCCACGGGGCCAGATGGTGTGGACGACCGTGCCAGTCTTCACGCCGGGCGACGCGGAGATGGATATGACCGCGAATATTCTCGGCGAAGGCAAGAGCTCGCGCCTCTACCAGCGCCTAGTCCGCGACCTGAAGATTGCGCAATCGGTCTCTGCCAACCACGGTAGCCGCCTCTACGGTGGCAGCTTCGAGATTTCGTACACCGCCATGCAGGGACACACGCTGGCCGAAATCGAACGTGTCATAGGCGAAGAGCTCGACAAGCTGCGCACGCAACCGCCGACCGCCGAAGAGATCGAGCGCGCACGCAACCAAATCAAGACCGACCTGGTCCGCAGCATGGAACCGCTTGCCGGGCTAGGCACGCGCCTGCTTTACTACGACGTGTTTGCCGGGCAGCCGGAGTACCTGCGCCGCGATCTCGAACGCTACGACAACGCAACCGGGGACGCGCTGTCCGGGTTTGCACGCAAGATTCTTGGTCCGAACGCCCGACTGACCATCGCCGTCGAGCCCAACCCGAAGGCGCCCATCATGGGCCGCCTACTCAAGCCGGCTGCGGCTCCCACGGAGAAGGTGCTGGCCACGGCTGGCGCGGCACGAGGATCGGTCGTAGAGCCCGCGGTCCGCGTGTCGCCCGACGCAACCTTCCGTGCCAGCCTGCCTGCCGCGGGCGAAAAGAAACCGTTCAAGGTGCCCGCCGTGAAGCGCTTCCGCCTACGCAATGGGCTGCCCGTGATTCTCGCGGAGTTGCACAAGCTACCGCTCGTCAGCGTGGATCTCGTCGTGAAATCCGGCAGCAGCGCCAACCCGAAGGACAAGGCGGGTCTGGCGTCGTTGACCGCGAGCCTGCTCGACGAAGGCACCACCAAGCGTCGCGCGCCCGAAATCGCCAGCGAGATCGCCCGCCTCGGCGCCAGCCTGTCGTGCTACGCCACCTGGGATGCCAGCGCGGTTTCGCTTTCCGTCCTGAGCGAGAACCTGGACCACGCCGCTCCGATTTGGGCCGACGTGCTACTGAACCCGGCCTTTGCCAAGGACGACTTCGACCGGGTAGTTGCCAACCTGCTCTCCTCGCTGGCCCAGCGCAAAGACTACCCACCCATCGTGGCCGGCCAGGTCTATGCGCGCGCCTTGTGGGGCGATGCCCATCCCTTCGGCTGGCCCGACAGCGGAACGCAAGCGTCGATCGGCAAGCTCGCCCCCACCGACGTCAAGCATTTCCACGACTCGTTCTATGCGCCAAACAACGCGGTTCTGGTCATCGCTGGTGATATTACCGAAAAGGAGGTGCATGCGAAAATCGAGCCACTACTCGCCGCGTGGAAACCCAAGAAGGTGCCAGCCATCAATCTGTCGAAGGTGGAGGCGCCGGCCAAGCCGCGCATCGTTCTCGTCGACAAGCCGGCTGCGCCCCAGTCGTCCATTCGCATCGGCCTGCCCGCAATCGAGCGCAAGAACCCCGACTACTATCGCGCCTTGGTCACCAACCAGATTCTTGGGGGCTCGTTCAAGCGACTGGTCATGAACCTGCGCGAGACGAAGGGCTGGACCTACGGCGTGGGCTCGCAATTTGACGCCCGCCGCAGCACCGGACCGTGGACCGTCGGCGGCGAGTTCGTCGCCGCACACACGGCAGATTCGGTAGAGGAGATTTTGAAAGAGATCGAAAAAATGCGTTCTCAAGAGGTCGCCGACAAGGAGCTTGCCGAGACGAAGAGCGAGATCATCGGCGCCTTCCCTGCCCGCTTTGCCACCGCCGGACAACTCGCCTCGCAGATG
>CAZTTW010000895.1:0-2581 GCA_964616265.1 uncultured Myxococcales bacterium
CCTGCCACCCCAAGCTGGCCGATGCGTCGCCGCTGCGGCCGGAAATCATCAAAGGCGTCGATTTGCTTGTCGTGCGCGAGCTCACCGGCGGTCTTTATTTCGGCGAGAAGAAGCGCGAAGCCGACAAGGCTAGCGACCTCTTGGAATACACCGGCGATGAAATCCGCCGCGTGGTTCGCCGTGCGGCCGAGTTCGCGCGCGCTCGGCGCAAGAAGCTCACGTCGGTCGACAAGGCGAACGTGCTTGAAACGTCTCGCCTGTGGCGGCGGGTGACCGAAGAAGTTGTGCGTAAGGAATTCCCGGACGTCACGCTCGAGCACGTGCTCGTCGATTCGTGCGCCATGTTCCTGGTGCGCAAGCCGTCGGTCTTCGACGTCATCGTGACCGAAAACATGTTCGGCGACATTCTCACCGACGAGGCGTCGGTGCTGGCTGGGTCGATGGGACTTTTGCCCTCGGCATCGCTGGGCGACGGTCCCCGCGGGCTTTACGAGCCCATTCACGGCAGCGCGCCCGACATTGCCGGCAAAGGAATCGCGAATCCGTACGCCACCATTTTGAGTGCGGCGATGCTCCTGCGCTACTCGCTGGGCCTTCCGGCCGAAGCCGACGCCGTCGAGAAAGCGGTCTACGGCGTCGTCGATCGCGGCGTGCTTACCGCCGACATCGCCGCGCTCGGCAGCGCGTCCGTCGGCACCGTGCAAGCCGGCCAGGCGGTCGTGGCGGCGCTGTAGCCCGCGCCGAAAATTGCAATCGCCCTTATAGTGGTCAGCGATGGGTGCGTTTCGCGCCTCGCTGATCGTCTTCGTCCTTTTGCCAGGGCTCGCGCACGCCGCGGGCCAGGCCGCGGTTTCTGCGGGTCTGGGTCCGCTCGAAAAGGGCGCGGTCGACCAGGCTTTGGCCGAGCGCGGGTTGATGATCGATGCGGCTCCCGAAGGAAAAGTCGTGGGCGCGATTCACGTCGTCAACCTGGACGTATTCCAACCGAGCGATGGCGCCCTCTTGCAGTGGTTCAACCATTTCCATCGCACCACGCGCGAGCATCACATCCGGCGCGAATCGTTGCTCTTGCCGGGCATGGCCTACGACGGCGCGCTGGTCGACGAAACCATGCGCAACCTGCGCAACCGAACGATCTACAGCCAGGACGATGCGCCGCTGGCTAGCATCGTGGCCATCGTGCCGGTGCAGTCCAGCGCACCGGGCACGGTCGACCTGCTGATGGTCACGCGCGACGTGTGGAGCTTGCGCTTCAACAGCGACTACAACTACGAGCCTGGCTATCTCATCAATTTCAGCGCGTCGCTTTCCGAGAACAACCTCTTCGGCTGGCGCAAGCAAGCCGCGCTGACCTTGTTGCTCAATCAGGGCGACGTCTGGCTCGGGCCTAACTATCTCGATCCGAACGTGCTTGGTACGCGTCTGCGTCTCACGCTGGCGGCCTACGAAATCTGGGCGCGCAAGCTGGGCGAAATTGCGGCGGGACCGCGCGAGGGCTATTCGCTCTACGAGAAAGTCGAATATCCGTTCTATGCGCTGTCGCAACGCTGGGGCGGGTTCGTGACGAGCGGCTACACGACCCATGTCGTTCGCGCCGTGGTGGGACCGATGGGCGAGCAAGGGGTGTCGTTGCGCCGTTTTGATCCCGACGCTTCGGCCTGCGTGTTGCCAACCGCCGCGAACTATTCGGCGTTGACCGCCGATTGCGCTTACCGCTCGCGCACGGCGAACATCACCAGCGGGCTTACGCGTTCGTTCCCTCGGCCGGGGCTCATCCAGCGTTTCACGGTGGGCAATGAATTTGGCCTGAATCGGCCGTCCTTCTTGGCCGACTTTCCCACCGAACAGCGTGCCAGCTTCGCGCAGACGTACTTCGGCACGTCTGAACGAACCTCGGATCTCTATCTTCAGTACGATGCCTTCACGCCCCGCTACCGTACCTACCGGAATCTCGACACCTACGATCTTGCCGAGGATATGCGCCTCGGCCCGTGGGTGACGCTCAAGCTCGGTCGTGCCAGCACGCTGCTGGGTTCGGATGCCGACTTTTCCGTGCTGAAAGCGGAAGCGCACGTAAACATGGAGGTGCTCGGCGGCTTTCAGTCCGTGGGCGCTTCCTGGGAAGGCCGCGACTACAGCTTCGGCCTCCGCGACCAGCTCTGGAAGGCCGATGTTCGCCTTGCCACGCCCGTCGTCGCGCACGCGTTTCATGTGGACGGCTGGGGCGAGTTTGGCCTTGTGGCGGACAATCTACACAGGACGCAGACCTACGTCGGAGGCTTGGAGGGACTGCGTGGCTACCCGGTGAACACCTTCTTGGGCTACGACTATTACGTCACGCATCTGGAAATCCGTTCCCTGGCGGTACCGGTGTCCTCGCTGCGGCTTGGCGCGCTCCTTTTTGGCGATGCCGGGCATGCCGCTGACGTCGTCCGGTCGCTTGCCTTCTACAGCGACGCGGGCGCTGGGCTGCGCTTGCTCATTCCGCAGCTCAACGCCGACGTTTTGCGCTGCGACTGGGCCTTTCCGTTTCGCGCCTATTTCCAGACACGCGCCGGCTGGCCAGGCCGGCTCTCGTGCG
>CAZTTW010000896.1:0-2577 GCA_964616265.1 uncultured Myxococcales bacterium
GTAGACCTTCTTTCCGCCGGCGCCACGCTCGACCTTGACCTTGGTTTGGTCGTCGCCGGCGTCTGCGGACGCAGCGTCTGCGTTGGTCGGCTCGCCCTTGGCCGGCTCAGCTTTTGCGGGCGGGGCCTTTGCGGGGGACGTGGCGGGTTTCTTACCCTGCGCCTGCGCAAGCGAAGCAGACAGCAGAACCACTAGCGCGCCGATCGAGACCAGCGCGATTCGCTGCTTGGAAGAGGAAGCCTTGGTCATGGTCGACTCGGTGCTGGGGCTGGTCCCGCCGTGCGCGCTGGGGGCGTGGGCCAGCCAGAGGGTGGCGTTTGCGCGCCTGGGTAAGTTGTTGGAGCCGCCGGGTATCCGCCCGAATTGCTGGGAGCGGCAGGATAGCCTGCGGGTGCAGCACCGGGAGCAGGGGGCGGGGCGGCCGGCTTCTTGGCGTCGTCGGCAGCCTTCTTGGCGGCGCGCTGGCGGTCGCGCTCTTCTTGCTTCTTCTGGCGGTCGATGCGCTTCTGCTCTTTCTTGACGTCTTCCTGTGCCTCGTTGAGATAGGCGTCCGCTTCGGGAGGCACGGACTGGCCCGCGCCGGTCACCATCTGCTTGTACTGCTGCAGATAGTTGATGGCGGTATTCAGCTTCGCCGTGGTGTCCATGTTGGGCATCTTCTCGGCGTCGAGAAAGAGAATACCGAGGTTGTAGACAGCGTCCGCGTAGCGTGGAAATAGCGCGAGCGCTTGCTTGTATTCGGCCAGCGCCTTGTCGTATTGCTTGACCCCGCGGTAGGCACTGCCCAAGTTCAAATGTGCCTTGGTGAAGGTTGGCTGCAGTTGCACCGAGCGCTCGAGGACGGGTACCGCCTCGCGGTAGTTCTTGACGACCAAGTACTGCGCGCCGAGGTTGTTCCACAGGATCGCGTTGTCGGGCCTCGCCTCGGTAGCCTTCTTGAACTGCTCGATGGCGCCGGGCGTGTTCTTCTTGTCGATCTCCATGAAAGCCAGCATCTGGTAGATCTCCGAGCGCTCGGCCTCGCTGGCGCCCGCGTTCTTCATCATGTCGCCGAGGGTGCGCACCCACTCGTTCTTGCCGAGCTTGAAGTAGGCCTTGGCCATGATGAGCATGGCTGGCGTGTAGCGTTCGTTCTTGTTCAGCGCGGCTTTGGCCTGAACCACTGCGCCCTGGTAGTTGCGCGCATCGTAGAGCTTTTGAGCGGACTTCACCTCGTCAGTGGGAATTACGGCCGGAGGCGGCTCACGCCGCTTGCGTACACCCGGCATGGGCGCGTCCGCCGCCAGGGCGACCGTGGGCAAAGCGACCGAACTCGCCACCGCGAGGGCGAGAATTCGCACGCGCGCACCCCCGAACATGGTCGCCAGTTGTGTCGTCTTCATGGCCGCCCGCATCCTCATGGGTACTCCACCCCGATCCGTTCGTCTTTGATGAAGGGGAACTCGTCCGGCAGGTACTTCGACAAATTCTCCCGTGCCTTCTTGACGTAGTCGTTGGTCACGCCGAGGTCGGCCGCACGGTCGAGGGTTGCTTTCCACTGCTTCTTGGCTTCGTCTTCGACCGGCGTAACGAACTGGTAGATGGCGTCCTTGTATTCGGTCTCGGCGACGCCGCACAAGCTGGGATCCGCCTTGCATGCTTTCTTCGAGAGCTTCTTCACTTCATCGGGCGGATTGTCTGCCGCCTTCACCAGCTTCTGGGCAAACTCGTAGAAGATGTCGCCGCGCCGGAGGAATGAGGCCAGCGTCCAGTTGGCGTCCTTGTAGTCCCAGATTTTAGCGTACTCTTCCTGCAACGCCTTGGCCTCGGCGGTGAAAGCGTCGAAGACCTTGCGCACCTGCTTGGGGTCGCTGGTGAAGTGGAGTTGCTTGGCCTGGAAGGCCTTGAACTTCTCTTCGAGGATCAGGTAGTCGGCCTTGGCGGCCGCGGCGGCGGCAGGCGTGGCAGGCGGCAGACGGCGGGCGATGAACTCGTCGCGCACCTGCTTGTACGCAGCAACCACCGCCTTCTTGTCGCGTGCTTGCTCGGCCAACGTGGCGAGCTGGAGATAGGATTTGACGACGTACTCACCGGCGGGCGGCTGCTTGCTGTAGCGTTTGATGAGCTCGTGCAAACAGGACACCTGGCGAGCCGTATCCAGCGCTTTCTCGTAGGCCGTGCAAGCGAACGCATAGGCCTGCGCCGACTCGGCCGGCTTGTCGGCGATGTTGTCCGCGTACTTCTTGTAAAGCTCCGCCGCGCGGGCGTACTGCTGGTCGTTGTCGAGCAGCTGCGCAGCAATGCCGAGCGCCTCTTTGCGGTGCTCGTAGGTTGCGAACTTGGGATCCGTCGCAACCTTCAGGTAGCCACCGACGGCCTTCTCGAACTCGAAGAAGCGGAACTGGTTGCGGGCGGAGTTCCAGACAGCGTCTTTCGCCAGCGCAGAATCCGGATAGTCACGCGCCAATCGCTCGTAGCACTTGGTGGCTTCGCCGTACTTGTAGATCTTTTCGTAGATCACGCAGGCGTTGTTCAAGTTCGAGGGCGCGTCCTGATCCTTGGGATTAGCTGCAATCAGATCCATGAGGTCGAGTGCCA
>CAZTTW010000897.1:0-2574 GCA_964616265.1 uncultured Myxococcales bacterium
AACAACGCCGTCTCGACGGTGAACAACACCATGGTGCAGGGAACCATCCAATCGGTTTCCAAATTCACCGCCGAAGACGATGCCCGCGCCGGCGCCGTTCAGCGTGCCGGGCTCAAGATGCAGGCCGTGCTGGGCTTGGCTATTGCCATCATCTTCCTACTGGCCGCGCCGGTGATCGCCCGCTTCGTGAAAGCGCCCGAGCACGTTTCGCTGTTCCGCCTGGTCGCCGCGATTCCGCTCGTGTACGCGTTCTATGCGGTTTACGTCGGCACGGCGAACGGGCTGCGCAAATTTCATCTGCAGGCGAGCTTCGATGTCGGCTTCTCGTGCGCAAAAACGGTGCTGCTGCTCGTCGGTGCAGTGGTCGGCCGCACGCTCGGGCATTCCGTCGCGGGCGCCTTCGTCGGCTTCGTGGCTGCCGCCGTCATCATTCTGCTGGTCGCCGCACGCACCGTCGGAAAACGCGCCGAACAGAGCTTTCCCGCGCTTCGCCTGGTCACCTTCATGGGTGGCGTCGTCGTGTACACGCTGCTCATCAATTTGGCCTTGAACTACGATCTTCTGTTATTGCGCCGGTTCGCCGGCGCCGCCGCGCCGGGAGCCACCGCCGACGCGCTGGCGGGAGCGTACGAAGCCGTTCGCAATCTTGCGCTTCTTCCCTACCAGGCGCTGCTGGTCGTGACGTTCGTCGTGTTCCCACTCGTCTCGCGCGCGACGTTCGCCGAAGATCGGGAAGCGACCGCGTCCTACATTCGCCAAACCTTCCGCTACGCGCTGATCTTGGGCGTCGCCTTGGCGGTGGCGCTTGCCGCCCGGCCGGCGGCCCTGCTTGGCATTCTCTATCCCAAGGCGTACGGCATCGGCGCACAGGCGCTGCCGATTCTGGCGGGCGGAATCGTCGCGCTGGCACTGCTGTCGATTGCCGGCTCCATCGTGACGGCATCGGGAAAACCGCAAGTGGCGATCGTTCTGGTCGCGCTCACGCTAGCGGTGGGCAGCGTTGGCGCCTTTGCGCTTGTGCCGGGTCGCGAGCCGGGCGCGCCGATGCTGGCGGCTGCGGCACTGGCCACCGCGCTCGGCATGCTGGCGGGTCTCGTGGGCGCCGTGATCTACCTGTGGCGCCGCTTTGGGGCCTTGCCGCCGCTGCTTTCTCTCTTGCGCGTGTGCGCTGCTGCCGGCGTTGCTACCGCTCTCGCACGCATCATTCCCGGGCAGGGTAAGGTCGCGGGCCTCGCGGCCACCGTCGGGGCTGGCGTCGTATTCGCCGCGATGCTCTTCCTCTTGCGCGAGTTCGGCAAGACCGACCGCGAGAAGTTTGCCAAGATCCTCAAGCTAGGCGGTCGCCGATGAAAGACGTGCAGAGCAACTCCGAAAGCAAACGCTTCGTCGCCACCGCGGCGGTAGGCCTCGTTCAAGATGGCATGACAATCGGGATGGGCACGGGCTCGACCATTGCTCTCTTGATCGAAGAGCTGGCGCGCCGGGTGCGCGCCGAAGGCCTCAAAGTCATCGCTGTTCCGACCTCGTTTCAGTCACGCATCTCATGCCTCAAGCTCGGCATTGCCGTGCGGGATATGCAGGACAGCGCCAGCGTAGATTTGGCCATCGACGGCGCCGACGAGGTCGACCCGGGGCTCAACCTCATCAAAGGCGGCGGCGGATCCCACACGCTCGAAAAAATCGTCGCACGCATGGCCAAGGAATTCGTCGTCACCGTCGACGAATCCAAATTGGTGCCGCGCCTGGGAACGACCTTTGCGGTGCCCATCGAGGTCCTCTCCGCGGCGCGAAGCTACGTCGAGCGCTCTCTGCGCGACCTCGGCGGCGAGCCGGTCCTGCGCATGGCCCTGCGCAAGGATGGCCCGGTGGTCACCGACAATGGCCAGCTGATCTACGACACGCGCTTTCCCGCAACGGCCGACCTGCGCGCCATCGACCGGTTGCTGCGCGAGATCCCAGGCATCATCGAAACGGGGCTGTTCTTCGATACGGCCTCGAAGGTGCTGGTCGGCTGCGGCACGACCGGCAACCTCAGCCTGCGAACGCTGACGAAGACCTAGTCGGTCCGGTCAGGTTTTCTTTTTCAACTCGTGGCCCGCGTGCAGACGCGCGTAGATCTTCGGCCCCAGGCTGCCCACCATCAGGCGCTCGACCTCGCGCTCGACCTCGCCGCGCTGAGCTTCGCTGTCGTAGATGAACCGAATGCCCATGCCCGGTTCGTCCGCGCCATCGGGTCCCTCCCCTATGCGGGTTTCGCCTTCGTGCAGGATCCAGCGCACCTCGCCCCGCAAGATGAGCGGCTCTTCGAGGGACGGAATCATCAGCTTGAACAAGAACTCGGTTCCGACCTCGAGCGGCTTGATCGTCTTGATGAAGGTCCCGCCCATCGAGATGTTCTTCGTGTAGTCGTAGAAGAAGCGGTTCAAACGCTGATACTCGACCCGAAGCTCGATGGGAGCCCGATGCTGCTGGCGACGATCGGAAGACTGGGGCATCCTGTGGACCTGTGATGAGCCTCGCACGCACGCTGGCCTGGATCAACATTCGTTACGGCTGGCGCATCTTCTTCTGGGC
>CAZTTW010000898.1:0-2573 GCA_964616265.1 uncultured Myxococcales bacterium
ATGGCCGAGTCCTTGCAGACGGAGACAACGGGGTAGCATGAGAATTCGGCGCACGCGCGACGGAGGCTTCACCCTCACCGAACTGATGGTGGTGGTGGTGATCCTGTCGTTGCTGGCCGCCCTTTCGACTCCCATGTTCGGCCGAGACAACAATGCTCGCAAAGGCCGCGACTGGGCGAAAACTGTGGCGCAGCTTCTTCAGCGCGCGCGCTTTCAGGCCATGGGCGACAGAGCCGACATCCACGTTCTGCTTTATCGCACCCACGTGGACATGTATCGCAAGGAGCCTTCGGGCACGGTGCCTGCCTACACGCTGCTTGGATCGGTAAGCGGGCCGGCGGTGGACGCCGACCGGACCATGGCCATCTGGGACGCACGCAGCGACGGGACGATTCCGACGGCGCAAAGCTCGACGCTCGCCGCGACGCCAGCGCTTCCCGCCTCGCCAACCGCCGCCAACGATATCGTCTTTACATCCCTCGGAAGCACGGCCAACACCACGAGCTGGCGCGTGTATCTGCGCAACGAGCTCTTGTTTTCCACGCATCCCGATGCCTCGTTCGTCATCAACATCGGCGGGCTAACCGGTTACATCTCGACCAACGACAAGGTGGTTCTGCCGTGAGACGCCCTCGCCCCGCTGACGCCGGCTTCACACTTCTCGAAGTCATGGTCGCCATGCTGATCGGTACCATTGGCCTGCTCGGTACCATTGCCGTCCAACAGTCGATCATCAGCGCTTCGAAAAATGCGAACGACGCGGCCGTGGCCATGCGCCTGGCGACGCAAAAGTTGGAAGAGCTTTCGGCTCTCAATACCGACACGCCGGGAGCGGATGCCGGCCCGGGCGGTCTTGGCCGGTTCGTCTCTCAGAACGGCGCGAATTGGCAGCCCATCGACGCCTCGGGAACGTCCATCCCTCAATACGTCGACGTCGAAGGAGTCTACCTTCGCGACTCGTCGGGCTACGCCATCACCCCCCAACCCGACCAGCTCGGCCGCTACCGCTGGCATCGGCAATGGAAGGTGGCCAACACGGGCGTAGGCCTTCCCTACGTCATTTCCGTCATCGTCACGTACAGCAACGACACTGGCGACGCCAAGACCACGCGCCTGGATCTGGAAAGAAGGAAGTCATGGTGAGGCGCCAGCGGCAGCGCGACGATCGCGGGATGACCCTCGTCGAGATCATGATCACCTTGATCATCTCGTCGATCATCGCATCGTCCACGTTCATGTTCTTTGCGGGTCAGCAGCGCATCTACGAAACCCAGACGAGACTACTCAACATTCAGCAAAACCTCTGGGCCGCCATGGAGGTCGTGGCTCGGCACGCGCGCGCCGCGGGCAGCGGCATGTACGAATGCGTGCAACCGGCGAGCTACTACAATGCTACGCTCGACAACGGCAGCCGACTGCTCAGTGTCGGGCCCAGCCCTGGCCCCTTGACCCCCGATTTATCCGCCCCACCGCAAACGGGCCTTCGTGCCTACAACGCCGCCACGGGCAACATGCAGTGGATTCCTCCTCTGTGGATCGTCAACAACTCCAACGCCGCCGGCGACGCCGCCCTTGGAGTCATTCCCGGTACCGACGTCCTCAGCGTGGCGTTCGGCAATCGCACGTCCGGCACCGACGTCGACGCCACGCTCGCTCTCAACTTGGCCAGCTCGGCAAGCACAGCGTCCATCAGCCTCGCCACCACGGGAGGCGCAGCGACAGGTGCCATGTTTCGCCAGGGCGAGTTCATCCTGCTGCTCCAGACTCCGCCCTGGGGCTTCGGCACCGACCCCGCGAGCAACGCCCGGGGGTGCTCCATGTTCCAGATCACGACAGATCCGACGGGTGGAATCACCTTGCCCCACGCGGCCAGCGCGGTCAATCCGGGGGACATCGTGTGGAATCCGGCAGGCGACATTCCCGGACTGATCCCGAGCGGCGGCTACGTCGGCGGCTCCGCCGGCGTACGGAACTTCGGCCAACTGACGTGGGTCACCTTCTTCGTGCAGATGGGCAACAATGGTGTGCCCAATCTGATGATGTGGCAGCGCCACCTCAGCGGACCTTCCGCCGCTCCCCAAATTCTCGCCGAGGGCATCGAAGATCTGCAGGTGTCCTTCGCCTGCGATACCGGCTCCCTGGGCCTTTATACTCTGAGTGGTCTCAACGGGCAGCTCGACGAAGGAACCGACGACAACAGTCGCCAGTTCGACGAGTGGTGGAACAATGTTCCGAGCGACAATTTGCCGGCCATCAACACCGACGGATTCTGCAACCTGCCCACCGCCGTGCGGTTGACCTTGGTGGTCCGCACGCTCACGCCGGACGACTTGATTGATACGAACGTGACGACCAACGGTCCAGTTGACGTCGAAGACCACCGCTATGCATCGCCAAGACCGGCCGACAAGTATCGCCGCCGAGTGCTGACAACCACCGTTTATCCGCGCAACAATAAGCCCCAATAACCGAAGCCGCGATCGGAGGAGAGAGCGCATGAAGTCATTCGTTGACGTTCTGTATCGCCGTCGAAAGGCCGCGGACAAAGGTGCCATTCTGATGGTCGTGCTGAT
>CAZTTW010000899.1:0-2571 GCA_964616265.1 uncultured Myxococcales bacterium
TGTTCCGCTGTCAATGTGGTTCGCCATCAAGCCTCCATCCAAGTCCTGGGTTCCGCATGCGCACACCATGCATACCCAAAGGGATGTCCAAGAGAAGCCTGTTCGCCCGCCTTTTGCTTGCGCGATTGTGTTTGTCATATCCCTATATCGCGCGCGGAGGTCGGCACCTTTCATCGGGAAAGCACGACGCTGATGCCGGCGAACAATCGTCCTTCCCAGCTTGGCAGGGACGTCCTCGAAGTGATCCCCTGTTCTCTGGCAATGGTGATTTCTTGGCTAGCCAACCAGTCCTGTGCGCCGACCTCGATCCAGGGACGAATCCAGCCGGCGGCTCTCCCCAGTCGCAGCGCAGCTGCCACGCCGGTCGCCGTTGCGCTCGAACTGTGATTGAAATCGAAGCCCTCCCCGGAAACCGTGGTGAAACCCGCGAAGATCTCCGCACGCGCGTCGAGCCTTATCCGACGCTCGACGACTGTCACGGTAGGTCCTAGCGACAGACCATAGCGACGCCACGAGACAGTTCCGCTTGCGACGGTTGCGTTTCGCGCCGTTTCTGCCGCAAAGCCCGCGCGCAAACCAAAGCGGCGTCCGCGCATTCCGGCTTCGACCCGTGCGGCGCCGACCATGCCAGCGCTGTTCAGCGAGCTACCGAGCCCCACGGAAGAGTCATATTGCCTCGTTGTCCGCGGCATCGGCACCGGCTTGGCAGCGTTGTCGATCTGGGCGGCTGGCGCGGCAAGTGGAGGCGGCGGAGCGAGGAGCTTGGGTGCGGCAGGTACACCAGGCTGCAGAAGCGAGATGCCGGGATTTCGCTCGGCCGTCCAAGAGGCGATCACCACGGCGGCGATCATGGCGAGATCTGCACAGTTGCCGCCGCTGGTGATTCGGCGGGAGGACTGCACCTCCCCGGTGGGCGAGCGCAGCTCGATCTGAAGGTCAAGCCCGGCGGCCTCGATCCACGGGACATCCGGGTAGAGCGTCTCGGCGGACGGCAGTAGCTCGGACAAAGCGACCGCCACTTCGACGGCGGTCGGACAGCGGCTCTCGCCTTGGACTTGAATCGGAGGCGGATTCGCGGTCGCGAGAGCGAAGGCCAGAGCAGCCGTCACTATCATGGCGCTGACAATAACTGCCGGGCGGCCGGCCCTTGCGGAAATTCTTTCAGGTAGCGTTGGCGGTCCTGCTCGGCTCCCAGCAAGTCGCCAGTTCGCGTGCGACAGGACGCCCGGCCGAAGAGTGCCCTGGCGACCTTGTCCGCAGCGTTTCCCTGAGGCGCGGCAAGCACGGCGTCGAAGTCGAGCAGGGCATCCCGGCAGCGACCGGAGAGTGAGCGCAACTCGCCCCGAATCAGCCGCAGCTCGCCGGTGTGCCCCTCCTGCCGGAGCGGCAGGCGATCGAGGAGCTCCAGCGCGTGGACGTTGTCACCGAGCTGAAGTAATGCTTGCGCGCGGGCGGAGGTGGCCTCCGGCGCGAGCGCACCCTGACCGAAGTGTCGATCGTAATCGTCGAGCAACGCCAGCGCGCGCTTGGCGTCGTGGTCGCGGCGAAGGGCGGAAAGCACCTGCCGCAGCAGATCCGCCTCTTGGGTCACGACGTCGGCTCGAGCTTGCGACGTGCCCCCGACGCTTGGCCAGAGCGTCGGCGATCCAGGCAGCGCGGCTCGGGTTGGTAAAGGCAACGGCGGTAGCGACGGTAACGCCGCCGGCTCGACCGTCTGCGCGGGCATCGGAGAGGCTCTTTCGGGCGACTGATGCGGCCGCGCTGTCGGGCTACCCGAAAGTCTCTCGGCGAGCGGGCGGAGCTTTCGCGGTGGCCGCAACGCCGAATCCTCGGAGGACGTCGTGGCGGGGTTCGTGGTGGCGGGCAGTACAGCGACCTCGGGCTCGGGCAGGAGGGCAGAGGGCGGCTCTGCCGAGTTTTCTTTTCGGCGCGGGTGCCGAACTTGCTGCGAGTGATGATCGGCGGACGGACTCACCACCTCCTCGGCGGGGCTCGGCCAGATCCTGCGAACGACGTACGTTCCCGTTGCGGTGGCCACTCCTGACACGGCCAACACCAGGATTGCCACTGCTGCGACTCTGACCGTCGCAAGAATCCGTCGCTGTCGGCGCGGCATCGTCGAGTACCGCCGCAGTTGCGGCATGGGTGCGTGGACCGAGAGCGTCCGCAACTGTCGCGCGAGTCTGCCCTCGACAGAGCTCGGTCGCTCAGGGCTATCGCGCAACCTTCGCGGTTCGAATACATTCGGGCTCATCGCTTGCCTCGCTTTTCCACCAGCTCGCTGTAGTGCGCCCTGAGTTTCTTTCGTCCGCGGTGCAGATGGACCCAGACCGTGGACAAACTTAGGCCGGTCAGCGAGGCAATCTCCTCGCCCGACAGGCCTTCAATCTCGAACAAGATGACCACGCTCCGGTACTTCTCGGCCAGCTTGTCGAGCGCCGCATAGACCTCGGCTGCCGCCTCTTGCCGCTCCATCTCTTCCAGCACCGAGGGGCCGCGCGCCTCGAGCTCGGCGGCGTAGTCGAGCGGCATTCCGCGCACCCAGCGGCGGAGTCGTTCTCGACGCCGGTG
>CAZTTW010000900.1:0-2569 GCA_964616265.1 uncultured Myxococcales bacterium
CCCAAAGGCCCCCTGTCCAAGTCCGATTTGATCCAGAAGATTGCCGACCAGTTTGGTGAAAAGCTCACCCGCAAGGACGTGAAGGGAATCATCGAGTCCGTAGCCACCATCGGTCACGTCGAGCTGAAGAAGAACGGCGTCTTCGTCGTTCCTGGCCTCATCCGCATGGTAGTCGTGAAGAAGCCGGCCACAAAAGAGCGCAAGGGCATCAATCCCTTCACGAAGGAGCCGACGGTTTTCAAGGCCAAGCCGGCTCGCAAGATCGTCAAGGGCCGCCCGGTCAAGGCTGCCAAAGACGCCGTCGCGTAGGCCGCGAGGCGAGCCGCTCAGGGCCGCGATCCTGTCTAGCGGTTGCGGTCCTGGGTCGAGAGCAAACAGACGGCATCACCCCTACGCATTCGCTAGGTGAGGTGTCTAACCTTCGAACGACAAGTCGTCATGCCGCACCTCCTTCCGGTCCTGGAAGAAGAGGCGGCTAACACGTGTTTTGCGGCCCGCGTACCGTCCTGGCGGAGATGAGCCCGTACCGGCGTTGCTACACGCGCTTGACTCGGACTGCGTGGAAAGGCAGGCCGGAGGGGGACGAGCTTTGGAATCTGCTTCATCGGTCAGAACTTCACGCTTCGGTCGACGTGGTTGGTCAGAGCATAGGCCGTTTCATCGAGTTGCCTCATACAGGTTTCAGGCAACAGTCCTTAGCTACGGCGCACTGCACACTTCAACATCCGGTAACCCCCTTGCAGGCAGGGGTGATGCGCAGTGCTGGATTTGGGGCATGTTGAGGGCATGGAGAAGGACGGAACTCTGGCAGTGGCATCGTCGAAGCAAAAGCGCCGTCAGCGGCAGGAGCGCCGTTGGCCGACGCTGCTATGATGGTCGAGATTGACTTGGCGAATGGTCGGCGGCTGCGCGAGTGGATCACCAGATCGAAATGCTGCGCGCGCATCTTCGAAAGATCCGCGGCCTCGCGTCAACATGCAAAACCGGCGAGCAGAATCTCCTTGAGCGATGCGACCCGCATGTATACTGGGCGCCCCTCGTCCCGCTCTCCGATGGTTTGAAATAGAGGTGCCCATGGGATCGAACAAAAGGAACGCGTCCCGCTCGTCCAACGGCTTCGTTCTTTCGCAGAGGTTGGCACTGCTGGCTGCCATGATGGCGGCCGGCTGCTCTGACAACGTCACCGGTCCAAGCGGGAGCGGCGGCCGAACCGGCAATGGCGGATCCGCGATGGGCGGCACCAGTGCCGGCACGCTCTCGGGCGGGACCACGGGCAGCGGCGGTTCGCAGGGCACGGGCGGGGCCGCAGGATCCGGCGGGATCGCGGGGATGGGCGGTGCCACCGGCACAGGCGGCGCCACGGGTACGGGCGGCACGCAGAGCACGGGCGGAGCCACCGGAACCGGCGGCAGCAGCCTCGGAACCGGCGGAACACAAGCCACGGGAGGTCGTCAGGCGGGCGGCACGACCAGTGCGGGCGGTACGACCGGTGCGGGCGGCACTGTAGGCAGCGGCGGCTCGCAGCCGGATGCCGGAGGCATGGGCGGGGCCGCGGGGACCGGCGGCACGTCGGGCACCTTCAGTCCCTGCACCGCCGGCACCGCCTGCAAGATCATGCCCCTCGGCGATTCGATTACCGAGGGCTATGGCTCGTCAGGGGCCGATGGCGGGGGCCCTGCCAACCAAGGCGGATACCGTATCGAGCTCTTCCGCCAGACAGTCAAGAACGGAAAAAGCGCCACCTTCGTCGGCAACCAGACCAACGGACCGACCACCGTCGAGAACAAGCCCTTTCCGCAGAAACACGAAGGGCACGGCGGCTGGACCATCTCGCAAATTGCGGGCATCGCCGACGGTACGCTCTCCACCAACAAACCGAACATCGTGCTGCTCAAGATAGGAACGAACGACATCAACGGCGGCGGCTCCACCGCCGCGCCCGACGGCCTGAAGAACCTGATCGATCAAATCACCAAGGATGTTCCGTCGGCACTGCTGGTCGTCTCCTCCATCATTCCCATCAAGGACGACAACACCAACCAAAGGGTCAAGACGTACAACGCCACGATCCCCACCACGGTCAGCGCCGCGGCTGCGGCCGGCAAGCACGTAGTCTTCGTGGACAACTACGCGGCCCTCTCCGCGGACTCGAGTTGGAAAACGAAATACATGTACGACAACCTCCATCCGAACGACGCGGGCTACGCGCTGCTGGGGCAGACGTGGTACGCGGCGATCAGCGCCGTGCTGCCTGCGACACCGTAGCGAGGGCAATGCGATGGTGGTCAGGCAGGCTCGTCAGAGCGCGCGCTGCCAGTATCCGACACCGATCCAGCTATCGAACTCGAAGCCGATCCCCTCGAAGTGGGCGACCTTGCGAAAGCCCAGCTTCTCGTGCAACCGTTCACTCTGCGGATTGGGCAAGGCGATGCGTGCGACCGCCGTGGCGAATCGGTTCTGCTTGAGTCAACCGCGAGGTCGTCGACGCCGAATTCTTTGCGCCCCAGTACGCGCTCGAGCTGAACCTATTCCCGCCCCTGCGCCGCCACTTCGAATCGCCGCGCAGAAC
>CAZTTW010000901.1:0-2568 GCA_964616265.1 uncultured Myxococcales bacterium
TGGTTCTCACCGGGCTGCTGGTCGGACTGAGCCTCACCCACCGACCGATCCTGGCCCTGCTGGGATTGCTGGTCATCACGCCCAGTAAGGCCAGTTTGGTCTTCTTCTATTTCATGCACCTCAAATACGAGAGCGCGGCGATCAAGTACATGGCTGCGGTGGCGATTGCCGTGTTGATCATTTTCATTGGTCTAACCTTCTCCGATTATCTGTTCAGGTAGGCAACCATGTTTGGCGGCGCTTCCAGCTTTTCAGACAAAGTCGACGCGGTCTTTCTCTACATTTCCGCGCTGACCATCGCGGTCCTCGTCTTCATCACTTTCCTGATGGTGTACTTCGTCATTCGCTACCATCGGTCGAAGGGTGGACAGGCGCAGGACATTCACGGCCACACGGTGCTCGAAATACTGTGGACCGCGATTCCGCTCGTCCTGTTTCTCACCATGTTCTATTACGGTTGGACGAATTACCGCTATTTGCGCGAGGTTCCCCGCGATGCGATGGTCGTCAAAGTGACGGCCCGACAATGGGCATGGTCGTTCACCTACCCGAACGGAAAGCAGACGTCCGAGCTTTTCGTGGCTCTCGGCCGTCCCGTCCGTACGGATCTGAAGTCACTCGACGTCTTGCATGGCTTTTACATCCCGGCGTTTCGTGTGAAGTCCGACGTCGTGCCCAACAGAGACAACTACACTTGGTTCCAGGCGACCCAATTGGGCGATTTCGACATCGAGTGCACTGTTATGTGCGGCGTGAATCACTCGTACATGCTGTCCAAGGTCCACGTCATTCCCGAAAGCGAGTTTGCCTCTTGGTACTTCGGCGACTCGACCGAGCCGCCAGCACCCAGCGTTGCCGCCTCCGGCCCGCCCGATGCTACGCGCGGCGAGCGCGACTACCGCCTGAAGGGTTGCGTATCCTGCCATTCGAACGACGGCTCGAAGCTCATTGGACCGTCGCTTAGGGGCCTTTTCGGAAGCCAAGTCGCTGTGCTGGCCAACGGCAAAGAGAACACCTTGGTCGCCGACGAGACTTACGTCACGCAGTCCATTCGCCATCCGCCAAAAGACGTGGTCAAGGGCTTCCAGCCGCAAATGCCCAAAGCCGACCTGAGCGATGGCGATGTGGCCGACCTTCTGGCTTACATCAAGGCTTTGAAATAGCGAGGCCGACATGAACGCGCGCGATTACGCCCAACTGTTCAAGTTTCCGATTTCGATCATGTCGACGGTGTCCGCGGCGACGGGCTACATCGCCTGCGCCGGCACCGTGTCCTGGAATCTCTTGGTGGTATCGGCGCTGATCTTGGTGCTGGCGTTCGCGGCTTGCGCGCTGAATGAAGCGCAGGAGCACAAGCTGGACGCGCAGATGCAGCGAACGAAGAACCGGCCGATCCCGGCGGGCAAGATTTCGCCCAGGGCCACCCTTGTCCTCGCCGCCTGCTTGACGCTCGTTGCGCTCGCGGGTCTCTATTGGCGCGGTGGCTGGGTCGCCGCCGGTTTGGGCGCGCTCGCCATCGTTTGGTACAACGGCTTCTACACGTACCTCAAGCGCGTCAGCTCGATAGCCTCGGTCGTCGGTTCGGTCATTGGCGCCATTCCGCCAGCCATTGGCTGGGTCTGCGCCGGCGGGACGATGAACAGTCCGATACTTTCACTGTCTTTTTTCCTGCTCATGTGGCAAGTGCCGCACTTTTGGCTGCTCGCTCTGCGCATCAGCGGCGACTATCAGCAGGCCAATTTCCCGACCTTCGTCACTCGCATGGGCACGAATTCCCTCGCGCGCATTACTTTCATCTGGACCGCCGCGACCGCCGCCTCGGCGCTGCTGCTGCCGATTTTCGGACTTTCCAGCTCGCCCTTTCTTGGCCTTGGCCTGGCTGCCGCCGGCATCTGGCTGACGGTAGTCGCGTGGCGCGCACTCCGCACGCCCAGCCGGCAAGGCTTCCGCCACGCGTTCCAGGCGATCAATTACTACGCCGTCATGGTCATGGGTGCCGTGATTCTCGACGCCATGCTGGGGCGGTAGAATCCCAATCCTAGCCGTGGACGGCTTTGCCGAAAGCCCGCAGGCGTGCCATCTCGGCGTCGTCGAGCGGACCGCGGGCGATGGCGGCCATGTTCTGGCGCATTTCGGCCGCCGTCTTGGGCGCCGAGATCACCACATCCACCTGCGGGTTCGTGAGGCAGAAGCGAAAGCAGTCGCCGGCCGACGCTGGTGGTCCTGACCAGCCTTTCGGCGCACGTAGAAGGCGGCGCCACGCGGTCGCGGTGTAGGCAGCGATGACCGGCTTCTTGGCGGGCAAATGCGGAAAGATGTCCACCTCGGCTCCAGGATGGGCCGCGTTGTAACGAATCATGAAGAAATCGAGCGGTCCCGCCGCCGCCAGCTTCGCGGCGCGCTTGCGGTCGTGAATCGAAACGCCGATGGCCCGCGCCTTGCCCTCGTCGCGCAGTTTCACCAATTCGCCCACGACGGAATCGGTGAGTGCCGACATCTTGCCCGCCCAGTAAACCTGCACGACATCGAGATAGTCGCTGCCGCTTGCGCGCAACGCCTTCTCGGTGG
>CAZTTW010000902.1:0-2565 GCA_964616265.1 uncultured Myxococcales bacterium
TCATCGGCCGCTGTGGCAACTCGGGCAATGCCAT
This sequence comes from uncultured Myxococcales bacterium, assembly GCA_964616265.1. Classification (GTDB taxonomy): domain Bacteria; phylum Myxococcota_A; class Polyangia; order Fen-1088; family Fen-1088; genus Fen-1118. The sequence continues at coordinate 35 of CAZTTW010000902.1, forward strand.
CACGCCTCACCTGCATTTCGGCTTCCTGGGATCGGCGGATCCCATCGCCACGAGACCCCTGCGATTTTCCGACTACGAGGTGTTGGTTGCGCCAGATCGCTGGCAAGATGGCGACGGCGAGCCCAAGCAAGGACAGATTGTTCGGCCGAAAGTCGGTCCGTGACGACCGCCGGGCCACCGCCGCGCTACCCGGGCCAATCACAAGCCTGCGGCTGTGCTAGATCCGTACTGTGGCACGCACGCACCGAATCGCTCTTTCGCCGCTCGCCGCCGCTACAACACTGCTGTTGCCGGCAATCGCCAACGCCGACGACTTTTCCACGGCGGCTGGCCGAGGAACCCTGCACGCCTTCGCCTTCGCGTTGACCGCGGGCTTCCTGACCTCCCTCACCCCCTGCGTCTACCCGATGATTCCGATTACCATCAGTGTGTTCGGCGGGCGCGGCGGAACGTCGCGAGGCCGCGCCTTCCTACTGGCCACCGCGTACGTGGCCGGCATCGCCCTCATGTTCGGCGCGCTCGGTACCACCTTCGCGCTGGTGGGCAAGGCCTTCGGAACCTTTCTTGCCAACCCCTTCGTGGTCGTTCCGCTGGTGCTTTTCTTTTTCGCGATGGCGGCATCGATGTTCGGCGCTTTCGATCTGGCCCTGCCCGCGTCCCTGCAGCAGCGCTTTGCGACGGTCGGCGGACGCGGCTATGCGGGAGCATTCTTGATGGGCCTGGTGGGCGGGCTCATTGCGGCGCCCTGCACGGGCCCGCCGCTCGCCGGCATCTTGGCCTACGTCGCCACCACCCGCGACGCGCTCCACGGCTTCTTGCTGCTGGTGACCTACGCTGTCGGCATCGGCGTCCCGTTCTGGGCCATTGCGGGATTCTCGATGCAGCTGCCGAGATCCGGTCCGTGGATGAGCTCGGTCAAGAGCGTGTTCGGCGTCGCGCTCGTGGTGGCCGGCCTTTACTACCTTCGTCCCATCGTGCCGGCCCTAGCGCACTTCACCCTGCACAGCCGCGCCTTTCTTGTCGGTACGCTGGCCGCGATCGCGCTCGGCATCGCGCTGGGTGCTATCCACCTATCGTTTTCGTCAGGCGCGACCAAAGCCGTACGAAAAACCGCGGGCATCGTACTCAGCGTTGCCGGCCTGCTCGGCTTCATCAATTACTTGCTCACCCCCGCCATTCACATCGAGTGGCTGCGCTCCGAGCCTGCTGCCGTCGCCGCAGCACAAGCCCAGAGCAAGCCGCTGCTGGTGGATTTCATGGCTGACTGGTGTTTGCCCTGCCAGGAGATGGACGTAAAGGTCTTCGCCCATCCCGACGTAGCGCCGGCGCTTTCCGATTTCGTTCTGCTGCGCATCGACCTGAGCCGCGAGAACGAAGACGAATCGTTGCCCGTCCTCAAGGCCAAATACCATGTCGAGACCCTCCCCGCGGTTCGCATCGCCAGCCCGGACGGGCAACTCCTGGCGAGCATCGATCACCTGGTCCCGTGGCAAGAGTTTCTGACCACGGCGAAAACGGTCCACGCGCCCTGAAGGCCACTCGACGGGAGCACCCGTGCGTGCTCAAATATCGCCGTTCATGCCGCGAAAACCGTCGACCGATATCGCCCGCCGCAAGGCCGATCACATTCACATTGCCCGCTCGGGCGCCGGCGCCTATCGGCGCTCGACGCTCCTCGAGCACGTGCATCTGGTCCACTCTGCGCTGCCCGAGCTGGCCTTCGCCGACATCGATCTGCGCACGACTTTTTTAGGACATGCGCTTGCGGCGCCCATCCTGATCACGGGCATGACGGGCGGTACGGCCGAAGGGCGCACGATCAATCGCACGCTGGCGCAGGCCGCACAGAAGCTGGGAATCGCGTTCGGCCTTGGCAGCCAACGGCCCATGCTCGACCGCCCCGAGCTGGCGAAGACCTACGAGGTGCGCGACGTCGCGCCCGACGTGCTCTTGCTGGCCAACTTCGGCGTCGTGCAACTGGCTAGCATGACCACCGACGCCATCGCCGCCGCCGTCGAGCGTGTGTCCGCGGACGCCTTGGCGATTCACCTGAACGTCGGCCAAGAACTGGCCCAGCCGGGGGGCGACACGGACTTTCGCCAGAGCATGGACACCATCCACCGGGTGGCTGAGCAACTCGGCAAACCCGTCGTGGTCAAGGAGACCGGCTGTGGCATCGCGCCCCATGCCGCGCGCAGCCTGGACAAGGCGGGCGTCGCGGCCATCGATGTTTCGGGCGCGGGTGGCACCTCGTGGATCGCCATCGAAGCCTTGCGCGCCAAGGGTCAGCAAGCCGCGCGTGGCGAGCTTTTCCATGAATGGGGAATTCCAACCGCGGCCTGCGTGGGCTGGCTTTCGCAAAGCAAGCTGCGCGCGGAGATTATCGCCTCGGGAGGAATGCGCACGGGTCTCGACGTGGCGCGCGCGCTTGCGCTCGGCGCGCATGTCGTGGGGCTGGCCCAACCGGTGCTGGCAGCCGCCGGAAAAGGCGGACTCGACGGTGCCGTGCAATTTCTTTCGGAGGTCATCGA
>CAZTTW010000903.1:0-2564 GCA_964616265.1 uncultured Myxococcales bacterium
CGAAGCACAATCCTGCCCACGTCGGATGCCGAACGGGTCTTGCTCGGCCGCGTGACAGATCTCGTGCAGGTCCTTCCGGGCCTTCAGCACCAGGATCCGTCATCCTCACCGCTGCCCGCACCATCACGCCCGCTGGTACTCGACGGCACGTATCTCTACAGCGCAAGAGCCTACGCCGGCGAGACGCGCGTCGCGGGACGGCTGCGGGCGCTCTTCGAGCGTCGCTCGAGGTTCGCTCCGACGGAGATCTCGCGCGCGCTCGACGACGTTGCCAGAGCGGCTGCGCCCGCGCCCAGCGCCGAGCAGCGCGCCGCTGTCGCCGCCGTGCTGGGCCGCCACCTGGGCGTCATCTCGGGCGGTCCGGGCACCGGCAAGACCACGACGGTCCTCGGCTTGGTCCGCAGCCTGGTTCGCTTGGGCGTGTCGCCGACCGAGATCGCCTTATGCGCACCCACCGGAAAAGCCGCCAGCCGCCTGGAGAACGATTTTCGCGGCCGGCTTGCCGCCATCATGCCGTTCGCGGAAGCCGATCGCGTGTTGCGCGAGCAATGCCCGCAAGCGCAGACGCTACATCGCCTGCTCGGAGCTTCGCGCGGTCCAGGCGGCGCCCTGCACACGACCACCGATCCGCTGCCTTTCCGTGCCGTGGTGGTGGACGAGTCGTCCATGATGGATCTCGACTTGATGGACCGCCTGCTGGCCGCGCTGGCCGATGACGCCACGCTGCTATTACTGGGCGACGCCGACCAACTTCCGTCGGTGGCGGCGGGCGCCGTGTTCCGCGATCTTGGCCGCTTTGCGGTCCGCCTCGAACGCGGCTTTCGCGCCGACGTCACCCGCAGCGAGGGCAAGCACATCGCCGAGTTGGCGGCGATCATTCGCAAGGGCGACGGCACAATGGCCGGTCGCCTGTGCACGCCTCGGCAAGGGACGGCAGACCTCGCGTGGCTAGGCGCCGAGAGTGTATCCGGAGCAAAGCGGTCCGAGTTGTTGCGCGCCTTCTACCGGCGCGCGTTTCACAGCCCGGCGGTATCGGCATTTGCTCATCGGAGCTATCGCGTGGAAGACGGCGCCGTGGCAGGGGACGACGCCCGCGCGCTCGACGAGCTGGCTGGCCATCTCGGCCGCGCCCGCATTCTGGCGGTGACGCGCGGGCGGAACACTGGCGTCGAGCGATGCAATGCTTTCCTGCACGAGCTCCACGGCGGCGGTTCGTCGCTTTTGCCCGGCGAACCGGTGCTGATGTCGCGCAACGATTACGAGCGCGACCTTTGGAACGGCGATCAGGGCGTTGCCATCCGGGTGGAACGCCCGGGCAACACCGCCACGTCGGTCGCTTTTCGCACGCGCAAGGGATGGCGCGTCTTCGACCCACGAGCCCTCGCCGGCGCCATCGACCTGGGCTTCGCGCTCACTGTGCACAAGGCGCAAGGTTCGGAAATGGATGATGTTCTTCTGCTGCTGCCGGATTCCCCGTCGCCGCTTCTCACGCGCGAGCTGCTCTATACCGCGGTATCGCGCGCCCGCCGAAGCGTGGTTGTCTGCGGCGAGCTGCCGCTCTTTGCCGCCGGGGTTGCCGCCGCCGAAAATCGGGGCTCGCAGCTAGCGCAACGGCTGGGAATTTCCACGGCAGAATGACGACCTGGCCGACCAACGCTTGACTTGCCGGTCGGTCTTCGCTAACCAGTTCCCTCATGAACCGTGATGAAGACGTCAAGGATGTGCGCCTGTTTGACATACGCACCGTCGAGCGGAACATTAAGCGCGGCGTTATCACGCGCAAGGATTACGAAAAGCACCTCAAATCGCTTGCCGATGCGAGCGACAAGGTGATTCCGGCCGACCCAGCGCCGGCCGAGCCCGCTGCCCCGGGCAACACCTAGCCCGCTCGCGGACGAGGCACCGCCAGGGTTGCAACCGTCAAGCGGTCTGCGTACGCTTGCTTGCCATGGCTGATTCGGACGAGAAGAAATTCACCGTTACCGACCGGCGTAGCTTCGACCCCAGTGGCGAGAGCAAAGCGACGGTTGCGCCAGAAGCACGCCCCGCCGACGAAGTGGCGCCCAAGAAGCCCGCTGAATCGCACCGCCACCTTCCGCCGGCCGACTTCGCCACGTTGGTGTTGTCGCTCGGCAGCTCGGCCGTGATGTATCTGGGGCAGCCGGAGGACCAGGCCCAGCAGGGCCACGAAGACGTCAAGGCGACGCCCCCCAATCTGCCCATGGCAAAGCACGCCATCGATCTGCTCACGGTGCTGGAAGAAAAGACCAAGGGCAACCTCACCGGTGAGGAGGAGCAAATCCTCGAAAGCTTGCTCTTCGACTTGCGCTTGCGTTACGTGGAAGCGCTTAAGACCGGCGGCGCTACGTCCTGAGACGAGGCGCGAGCCGCGCGCCGAACCTCCAGCAAGAACAAGATCAACGTCAGCAGGCTCAGCCCCGGCAGGAGGATAACAAGCGTCCACGCTAGGGTTGGGAACGTGTGGCGGTATTCGATGAACCACCAGTCGACGCGGGCGCGGGAGTAGTTTTCGTGAATGTCGATTTGGAGGTTGGTGTAGCGAC
>CAZTTW010000904.1:0-2563 GCA_964616265.1 uncultured Myxococcales bacterium
GCGGGCACTCGACATTGGTGCCTTGACTCTTCTCGACAAGCCGTTCGATATCGACTACCTACGCGAGCTCGTGGCTCAGGTATTTTGCTAGCACCTGGTTGGCGAATGGCCGTGGCACTCTGCCACGCGAGGCGAGTTGCCACATTCGCTAGGGCGGTCTTCAGGCGTGCGGGACGTTGCTGCGCACAGCACGCGCAATGCTGAATTTCAGCGCGATCGGGGTAACCAGGGTCGTGACGATCACCATGACGACCACTGCCGAGAAGGTTTCGCGATCGATGATGGGTTCACCGCCGAGTGAAAGTCCGAGGCCGATGTTCGCGAAGATAAGGCCCACCTCGCCGCGTGGGATCATGCCGAGTCCGACCGTGAGCCGATCGACTCCGCGGCCCGCACCCAGGGAGCAGGCTTGCTTGCCCAAGATAGCCGCGACAATCAGTGCGCCCGCGAGGCCCATCACGCCTGGGCCTGCGAAGGCCCGTAGGTCGGTGCGCAGGCCCATCAGAACGAAGACGACGGGGGCGAGGAAGCTCGAAATGGGTGGATGAGAGCTTCCAGCGAATGTTCTCCTCGGTCCAAGAAGTCGAAGGAAGGATCGAGGCCAGCAGGAGCGCGGCCAGCGATGGCGCCCACTCACAGATGTGTATCCCGGTGGGTGGATTTAGCGCGTCTCCTTCGGCTTGAGAGCCGCACGCCGGTTCTTTGCCCAGCACTGTTCGTTGTGCTCGGAACAAAGTGGACGCTCCTTGCCATAGGTGACGGTCTTGAGCTGAGCTGACGAAACGCCGAGCCGTTCGAGGTAGTTCTCGACGGCGCTCGCCCGCTTGTCACCGAGCGCGAGATTCCACTCCTCGGTTCCGCGTTCGTCGGTGTTTCCTTCGATCGTCACATGAAGCGCTTGATCGGCCTTCAGACAGCGTCCCATTCGCTGCAGCAGCGCGGTGTCGTCCGGATGGATGTCCGCTTGATTGAAGTCGAAATGAATGCGCACGGTGCTGCATTCGGGGAGTCCGGACGTGATGTCGACACATTGCGACCGAATGCACAACTGTCGGTCCTGGCAGTCGATGTCCGACGAACAGGATCGGGAGGCGGTCGCGCGTGGGCTCGACACAGTCCGGTTTGGCTCGGCCGCTTTTGGCGTTGCGACGGAAGTTGCCTTTTGCGGCTCGTGAGAACAAGCGAGCCCGGCAGAAAGGAAAATGGTGAGAGTAGCGATTCGAATTTTCATAAGCACCTACCTTTGATGTCAGGGCGTTGTCTTGATGTCGTCGAGCGACGGCAAATCGGCGAGGTTGGGTTGCAGGACGATCTCGATGCGGCGGTTCTGCGCGCGATGCTCGGGCGAGTCGTTGGGGACGACCGGATCGAACTCGCCGTATCCTGCCGCCGCCAGCACTTGCGGTTTCATGCCGTTTGCTACCAGGAACTTCGTGACCTCGACGGCGCGGGCGGTTGAAAGCTCCCAGTTCGACGGAAAGTGCGCGGTGTGGATGGGGACATCGTCCGTGTCTCCCGCCACCAGGAAGTGGCGGTCGTGGATGGTTGCGAGCACGTGCGCAACCTGCGCCAAGGCGGCTTGTCCATCGGGCTTGATGGCAGTCTTGCCCGAGTCGAAGAGCACGTCGTTGGGCAAGGCGATGAGCATGCGGCCATCGCGAATCACGACCTTGAGGCGGCCAGCGTCGATCATGGAACGGAGGCGAGCCACCAGGTTGCGGAAGGTCGCCGCCCGCGCTTCGGCCGCCGCTTTCTGTTTGCGCAGCTCTTCCAGGCGGGCCTTGGCGTCGGCGAGAACCTGGGAAAGCTGACCCTTTTCGCTGGTCAGCTTGTCGACGTTTTGTCCCAGCTTCTCGAGCCGCGCTCGCAGCTCGCCGGCCAGCGCTGTCGTGTCATCGAGCTTCTTCTGGAGACTGTCTCGTTCGGCCGTCAGCGCACGAATGCGCTCATTGTCGTCGTCGCTCTGCTTTTGGAGGGCCTTCTCCCGTTCAGCCGCAGCTCGATCGTGATCCGCGCGCAGCTTGTCGAGCTCGGCGACCTTCTTATCGAAGGTTCCGGTCGTCACACAAGCACCGGTCGAGAAAATGAGTGCTGCTGCTACGATGACGGGAAGCCTAGGGATACTTCGGCGGCGGCGGTCGTGGATCATGGTTTTCCTTTCCTCTGCCGCAATCGTTTAGCAAACTGCGTGCCTGTCCTGCGCGACGGAGCTGGCGTGCTTCAGCGAAGCGAACGCAAGGATCTCGTCTTCTAGGACGTGGCATTCCGCCTCGTGTGACATCTCGCCACGGTCTCGTCCGGTCGAGAGGGGCATGCTCTTTGAGCCGTACAGTCACTTTCGGCCAGCTCGGTGTGGCATAGGCGTTGCTTTGCGAATCTGCGATCGTGTTTGTCGCCAAGGCCCGTCGACGTCGAATCGTCATGCGCTGGATTGCCCTTCGGGCCCAAGCGCTGGTCTTTCTTGCGGCCGCAGGCGGCAGCTCTTTCGGTCACGACGGTCGACCGGCCTCTCGCGAGCCTGATGGAAGAGCAACCGAGACCGCCTTGCCGACGCTCGTGGTCT
>CAZTTW010000905.1:0-2559 GCA_964616265.1 uncultured Myxococcales bacterium
CGCCGACTATTACACGAGCATCTGGCGCTTTCCGCGCGTACCGTAGCGGTCAGGCCGCATCGGTGCGGGCAGGTCGCCTCGAGCTTGTCCATCTGCCACTGTTTCGTGGTGCGTGCTCTTGGCCGCCTGTTTGCCGTGCGGTCCCAACTCTATCGAATCGGCAGGCCTTCGAGGATCGCTTGCAATGCGTCCAGATCTACCGGCTTCGCCAAGTGGTGCTCGAATCCGGCTCGCGCAGCTTGCTCGAGGTCGCTCGGCAAGGCGTAGCCGGTCAAGGCCACCATGTGGGCGTCTTTCAGGGTGTCGTCTCGTCGGAGGCTGCGCGCGACCTCGTAGCCATCGATGTCCGGCAGCCCGACGTCGCACAACACCATCTCGGGGAGAAACTCCCGCGCCTTGAGCAGACCATCGGTGCCGTTGTAGGCAACCGCGACCTCGTGTCCGTCGCACTCGAGAATATCGCGCAGGCTTTCGGCGGCGTCGGCATTGTCGTCGATGACGAGAACCCGCCGGCTCACGCGAAGGCCGGCGCCCCTACGCGCGACGGGCTCCGGGCCTGCGCTGAGAGCGAGCGGCAGCCGAATGCAGAATTCCGCGCCTCGTACTGGCCCATCGCTGTGGGCCTCCACGCTGCCACCGTGTTGCTCGACGAGTCCCTTGACCAGCGCCAGTCCTAATCCCAGCCCGCCTCCACTGTGCGCCAGAGTTGCATCTGCTTGCATGAACGGTTCAAACAGGTGCGAGAGCAGGTCCGGCTCGATCCCGACCCCACTGTCGCGCACGCGAAGCACCGCCTCGCGGGTCTCGCCGTCACGGGCAGCCTCGACGGTCACGCGACCTCCGCTGGGCGTGAACTTGGCGGCATTCAGCAGCAGGTTGCCAACCACCTGGGCGATGCGATTCGAGTCACCGTCGACGTAGATCGCGGCGGATGGGATCTCCGCGTGGACCTCGATCTGTGACTTCTCGAAGAGCAAGTGGTGGTCCTCGATGGTGCGGCGGACCAGCTCGCACAGATCGATGCGCGCGAGCTGCAAGCGAATCTTGCCGCTGGTGATGCGCGTGACGTCGAGGAGGTCGTCGACCAGATGGGACAGAACATCGACCTGACGCCGAACGACTTCTTTCGCCCGAGCCGCTTGTTCGCTGTCGGGCGCGACACGATCCAGGATGCGCAGGCTGGTCTTCACCGGGGCCAAAGGATTGCGCAACTCGTGCGAGAGCACGGCCAAGAACTGGCTCTTCCTGCGATCCGCTTCCTCGAGATCGCGCTTGACCTGCAGCAACGCCGCTTCGTCTAGCTTGCGGTCGGTGATGTCTCGGGTCACGCTAACCAAGGCGACCGGTTTCCCATCGTTGTCGCGCACGAGCTTGTGCCTGGTGCTGAACCAGCGGTAGGTGCCCTCCTTCGTCTTCCAGCGATACTCGAACGGGGCTCCGCCTGGATCCATCCCGGACAGCACGCGGTTGCGTTGGGCGATGCTTTCGGCCAGGTCGTCTGGATGAAACCGATCGATGAGCTGGTCCGGAGAAAGCGCGTTCACCTCGTCCATCGAAAAGCCGATGAGCTCGCGCTGGGCCGGGCTGAGCAGCAGATAGCGGGATGTCTTGAGATCGAGCAAGGTGATCCCATCGCGGGAATTCTCGATCACGCTGCGCAGCCTCTCTTCGCTGGCCCGCAAGGCCTTTGCCGCCGCTTGTCGCATGCGCGCTATCCGCAAGTGGGCGCGCACCCGCGCGACCAACTCTCGCGCGGTAAACGGCTTCACCACGTAGTCGTCCGCCCCCGCATCCACGCCCTCCACCCGGGACTCTTCGCCCGCTCGCGCGGAGAGCATGATGACCGGTATCTCCTTGGTCGCCGGTTCGGCCCGTAGGCGAGCCAGTAGCTCGAAGCCATCCAGCCCCGGCATCATCACGTCGGTGAGCACCAGGTCGGGGAGCCGCCGACGACAGGCTTCGAGTGCCGTCGCCCCGTCCGCCACCGCTTCGACGGTCCAGAGCTTGCCGAGCGTGTCTTGCAGATACTGGCGCATGTCGGCGTTGTCGTCCGCGATCAGCACGGTTTCCCGTTCGTGCTCGCCGAGCGCCGCCGTGGCTTCGCCCGCGGACGGCGCGGGCCCTTGCGCGGGGGCGGCGTTGGCCAGCCACAGCCGGGCCTCATCGAGAAAGGGTCGCGCATGATCGAGCACCGCCGTCCCCGACCAGCGTTCGCCAGCGCGGTTCGCGGGCGCTCCGGCATGGTCCCTCCGCTCCTTTCCAACCGGCACATGCACCACGAACGTCGAGCCTCGCCCAACTTCGCTTTCGACGGTGATGCTTCCGCCGTGGATCGCGATCAGCTCCTTGGTGAGCGCCAAGCCGATTCCGGTTCCTTCGTGCGTGCGTCCGTGGGAGCCAGACACGCGGTGGAAGCGATCGAATATTTTGGGTAGCTCGTCTTTCGGGATGCCCGTTCCGGTATCGCGCACGCGCAGCTCGACCGCGTCGCCCAGCCACGACAGAGCGACGGCGATTTCGCCGGCGAAGGTGAACTTGAACGCGTTGGACAGGAGGTTG
>CAZTTW010000906.1:0-2556 GCA_964616265.1 uncultured Myxococcales bacterium
CAGGCATGAGCGGAAGAGAGCTGGCCGACCATCTCGTCCGGCGTTGCCCGAGTCTCAAGGTGTTGCTCATGACCGGCTATACGGACGACGAGGGGCTGCGCCGGGGCATTCTGGAGGAGGGCCGAACCATGGTGCTCAAGCCGTTCTCGCCACGCGATTTGCTGCAAGCGCTGCGGGATCTGCTGCGGACGTAGCTTCAAGATTCGTGCTGTCTCTGCCGATGCTTGGATGGCAGAGGCAATGAAGGAAGTCTCATTTTCGGGGAAGTCGGCGCTCATCGCTGATGATGACGATGTTCTGCGCTCGACCCTGGGCAGACTCCTGCGTCATCTCGACATCGATGTCGCGGATGCCGCGGACGGCGCTGAAGCTGTGCGCGCGGTGGCGCAACGTAGCTTCGACCTGGTCATCTCCGATCTGTCGATGCCTCAGGCGGATGGTTTCGCGGTTCTGCAGTCGGTTCGCGTCCGCCAGCCGCATGCCCAGGTAATCATTCTTACCGGCGCCGGTGGCGTTCGGGATTCGGTGCGCGCCATGCGCGAGGGCGCCTTCGACTTCCTCACCAAGCCGTTTCACCCGACCGCGCTCACCGACGCGGTTCGCGCCGCGCTCACCGCGGGCGAGACCGGCAAGCCTCGGCTTTCGGCCGTCACGCCATCACCGACCCCTACCTTGGCAGGGAATGGCGCCGTGCTCCTCGGCAAGTCGGCCGTGCTCCAGGAGCTCTTGGCCTTGGTCCAGCAGGTCGGCCCCACCGACGCGACGGTACTCATCTCAGGCGAGACCGGCAGCGGGAAGGAAGTGATTGCCCGTCTCCTTCATGCCGTTTCGCCACGCGCCGGGCAGCGTTTGATCGCGGTCAATTGCGCGGCGATTCCCGAGAGCCTCATCGAGAGCGAGCTCTTCGGCCACGTCAAAGGCGCCTTTACGAATGCGCACGAAAACCGTCTCGGACGGCTGCGCGAAGCCGATGGTGGAACCGTGTTGCTTGACGAGATAGGTGAGCTGCCACTGGCCATGCAGGCTCGGCTCTTGCGTGTCCTGCAGGATCAGTCCGTCACTCCCGTCGGGTCGGAGAAGGCCTATCAAATCAGCGTGCGATTTCTCGCGGCGACCAACCGGGATCTCCAGGCCATGGTGAGCGGCGGTCTGTTTCGCCACGATCTCTTCTTTCGCATCAACGTCGTTCCCATCCAAGTGCCGCCGCTGCGCGATCGGTTGGAGGACGTACCGGTGCTGGCCGAGCACTTCTTGCAGCAATCGTCCCGCCGCTTGGACCGCACGCTTACCCTTTCCGAAAAGGCGATGGCGACGCTGCAGCTTTACAGTTGGCCGGGCAACGTGCGCGAGCTCGAGAATCTGGTGGAGCGCATGGCCATCCTCGACCGCGATGGGGTGATCGACAGCGACGACATTCCGCCAGCGCTCGGCGGCGAAGCTGGCGAGGCGGTATCGCGAACTCTTTGGGATATCACGGAAAACGGCGTGGATTTGCCGACCGCGGTGGCTCGCTTCGAGCGCGCGCTCATCGGAACGGCCATGCGTCGCTCGAACAGCAACAAATCCAAGGCAGCGATGTTGCTCGGAATCGGCCGCACCACGCTCATCGACAAGTTACGCAAGCTCGGGATGTGAAGCTCGCGGTCGTCCGCTGTTACTCCGAGACCGGGTGCAGGAGCAAATGGTCGTGCACCAGCTTCTTGAGCGTTGCCATGTCGAAGGGCTTTTCAAGGCGTTCGTTGTTCACGCTTGCCAAGAAGGTGCGTGCCCTCGGCGTGAAGGCGCCACCCGTCATGAAGACGATCTCGCCTGCGCGCGTTGGCGAAAGCTCTTTGAATTCGGCGTAGAAATCCGCGCCTGTCATGTCAGGCATCATGAGGTCGCACAGGATGAGGTCGAAGTGCTCGCCACCCCGAATGCGGTCGAGGGCTTTTCGTGCGCTATTTTCGGCAACGACCTCATTGGTCTTGCCCAGCACGCGCTTGAGGGCGGTCCCGACGATGGGCTCGTCGTCGATGACCAAGATCCGCGCTGACAGGGCGGCGATGGGCCGCCGCACCCGTCCCGCTCGCGGCGAAGACTCCACCCTCTGCGCGGGCGGAAGGTAGATGTGAAAGCAGCTGCCTTTTCCGATTTCGCTCTCGACGGTGATCTCGCCGCCCAGCGCCTGGACGATGCGACTGCAAATCGACAGCCCGAGCCCGGTGCCGACGCCGACCGGCTTGGTCGTATAAAAAGGCGTGAAGACATGGCTGAGAACTTCCTGCGACATACCGCAGCCGGTGTCGCGGACCTCGACCTCGACCCGACCGCGGGCATCGACCGCCGTCGAGATGGTGATGGTGTTGCGATCCGCGTGTCCTTCCTCCATCGCCTGCACGGCATTGACGATGAGGTTCAGGAACACTTGTCCCAAGCGCGATTCATCGCCATGTACGGATGGCACGGGTTCGAATTTTCGGACGATGCGCGCGCGATGCTTCAGCTCGTTCCAAGCCATTCGCAGCGAGGAGTACAAGATGCGATGAATATCCACGGGGCCCATCGCCGCTTCGG
>CAZTTW010000907.1:0-2555 GCA_964616265.1 uncultured Myxococcales bacterium
CGTTCTCGGGAAACGTCGGGACAGTAGCTTCGGGAACAGCCACCATGGCCTCATCAAACGACAGCGATAATTGCTGGGAGATCGCGAAGTCGGACACGGTTGCCTCCTCAAGTCTGATTCCACAAGGGCGCCGATAGTCTGCCTGTGTCGAGCGACTGCTGCTGCGGTGGATTTCTTCCCGACCTAGCCGGAACAATTCCCTTCGCCAAGATCCCGTTCCCAGTGCGAAAATTCGATCGCTCGACGGGGCCGGCACGGTCGATGCTCATCAGCATGCGCAACCTCAGCTTGAGAAGGTGTGTTGCCATGGGGAATGACCTGCGGTCGCAAAAGCTGCGCCGGCAAACTGATGCTCTATTGAACTACACGCCATCCGATCACCGCGCCGTTAGACGCGCGAACGAGTCCGTCGTCTGGTACGCGAGGTGAAGGCTTGGTGCCGTCGAGGAACACTTTGGTGGTTCGTCCAGTGGCGATCTGGACACGGATGTCGGCATCCGCGTAGTCACGTCCCCTTGCGTGGACGGAGTATTCTCCCGGTTCGAGTGCGACCGACGTAGGCACGTCGTAGTCGTTGCTCTCGACCTTGCGGAGAAGGCGTCCGTTGGCATCGAACAGCGTGTACGGCAAACGAAGCCGCGGAGTGTCGCCGTTAGGGTCTTCATGGCCTTGGAATTCAGTAAATACGATAAGGCGTCCGGTGGATGTGGGCGGTTCGGGAATCGGACCCACGGTCTCCGTCGCTCTGATGTGCTGGGCGCAACCGGACGCCAAGCATGTGATTGCTACCGCAGCTACGTAGACTGCAGCCCTTCCTCCAATGGATGCGAATCGTGGCATTTGCTTCTCCCTATCGCGGTCGGCGTCTGCTGCCTTGACCACGCACGACAGAATCACCGCAAGACGCGAGCCAGGATCTGAAGCGGGCGTAGCCTCGCGGGCGCTTGAGCTCGTAGCCAGCTCCGTTCTTCGAAAGTTACGGACCGTCTCGACGTCGTGACTGCGCCATGAAGACGCCGTCACGCCACCCTAGGAACGCGCCTCCACAAGCTTGGAGCTTGCGACCGTCTTTGTCGCTATCTGCGGTTGTTTCGCAATCAGGACGAACATGACCGGGACGAGAAAGAGCGAGAGAATCGTCGAAGAGGTCAATCCGCCGACGACGGCAAGCGCCAAAGGTTGGTTGGCCTCGGAGCCGCGCTCCATTCCGATCGCTGTTGGCAACAAGCCAATCACCGTCGCGAGACTGGTCATCGCGATGGGCACGAAGCGCGAGCGAGCGGCGGCGACGATGGCCGTGACTTTGTCGCTTCCTTCGCTGAAGCGCCGATTGGCGTCGTCGACGAGCAAAATTCCGTTTGAAACTGCAATTCCAATCACCATCAAGATGCCCATGAGAGCCGTGATGGAAAAGCCCTGTCCCGCTGACATCAACGCCAAGACGATGCCGACGAGCGAAACCGGAATGGTGAACAGCATGACGAACGGAAGGCGCAAAGACTGAAATTGCGAGGCCATGATCATGAACACGACCATGACCGCGAGGGCAAGAGCGACGCCCAACCCGGAAAACGTCGTGCGCATCAGATCCACCTGCCCGACGAAGTTTAAGTTGATGTCGCGGGTTCGTGGATTCGCATGAAGGGCGCGCTCGATATCGTGGGCAACGCTGCCAATGTCTCGCCCTTCCGTTTGCATGAAGATGTGGGCTGCCCGTTGCAGCTGGTTTCTCTCGACGGCGATCGGACCCACTGAACGTCGAACGGAGCCATACGCCCCAAGCCGAATCGCCTTGTCGTTTGACCCCAGCCGCACGGGAAGCTGTGCCAGGGCGTTGAGATCGGGAACGGCCGCGCCGTCGTAGTACGAGACGACGTAGTAGGACTGACCGTTGTTGGGATCGATCCAAACGCTGGGTGTGTTGATGTTGCCCAAGGTGGCTTCCAGCGTGGTCTGGGCGGCATCCTCCGCCGTCAGTCCAACCAAGGCTCCTCGCATCCGATCCGTCTCCACGCGAATTTCGGGATAGTCCATTTGCATGGATGGATAGATGTCGCGCACGCCGGGAACCGTGGCAGCAACCTGGGCCACCGCCTTGGCCTGCGAGTCCAGCTCGGCGAGGTCGTCGCCGCGCACCTCGACGACCAGCGGAGCAATGTAGCCGTTGGCAAAGACGCTGGCGACGAGGCCGCCCGGCCACTGAAGAAATTCTGCGCCTGGATAGTGGCGAATGTGGATGGCTCGGATGCGATCCGCGACTTCGCGCTGACTCTCTTTGCGGTCTTCCGGCTCTGCCAGGGCCAGTCGAATGAAGCCCATGTGGGGGCCGGCATTGGGGCTAGTCATGGCACTGCGCGCGTTGTTGGGCGCCCCAACATTGGTCAGCACGAGCGGTGCCAGGTCTTTTCCCAGCTCGCGCTGCAGCGTCGTTCCCATGTCGTTGATGAGCCGGGTGGCATCTGTCAGAGACGTGCCCGGCGCCAATCGTACATACACGCGCTCCATCGATTCGTCGATCTCGGGGAAAAAGGTGCTGGGCAGACGGCTCGCTGCCC
>CAZTTW010000908.1:0-2554 GCA_964616265.1 uncultured Myxococcales bacterium
TTCTCGCGGTTCCATTCACTTTCGCCGTGCCGAAGCAGCACCACTTTGTACATGTCTTTCTCCTTCGATGGCCGCCGTGCAGGCCATCAGGCGAAAGCCAGCCGGCCGTCACGCGGTAGGGTCCCTATGCGTTGCGGGGCGTACTTCTAGCATGCCTGCATGGGCGGATGCGCCTGCCAACGTGCGAATGCCATCCGGCCATTCCTCGATGTGCAGGAAGAGATCGCCCGCGGCATGGTAGCGCCACACGGTGCAGGTGGCGGAGTCGACGTTCGGCGCAGTCACGGTGGCGCGGCCCGAGAACGCCAGCAGGTAGCTTTCGCCGCGATGGTAGATGGTGGCGGGCGGCGGCACGGTGATGTCCAGGTTGGCGACGATGCTCAGAACCGGGATCCGGTCCAGCACGTCGCGCGGCTGGATTTCCACGAATCGGAGCCGCCCATCGGACGATTTCATGCGCACCAAGTGGAAGCTGCGGTCGGGAAGCGCATAGGCGAAGACTTGGTCGACGAGGTAGTCGACGCCTTGGTATCCGATGGTGTCACCCGGACGGACTTTTATACTCACGCCAAAAGTATGGCGTCGCGGCCCCGGCCTTGACAACCTCTGCTTCCGCCGCTAGGCAAAGTGCCGCGTGAAGATAGAGCTCATCCGCATCCTCGACCCTGACGGCCAGGTCTGTCGTCCCGAGCTGGAACCCAGCGTTCCGCCTGCGGAGCTGCGTCGCATGTGCCAGGCGATGATCGAGTCGAGCCTACTCGACGAGCGCCTGCTGCGTTTTCAGCGTCAGGGCCGCATCGGCTTCTACCTGACCGCATGGGGCGAAGAGGCGACGCTCATCGGGCCGACCTGGGCGTTGCGTCCCTCCGACTGGATCTTTTCCTGTTACCGCGAGCAGGCCGCGGCACTGTTTCGCGGCTATTCGCTGCGCACCATGCTGTGCCAACTGCACGGGAACGCCGAAGATCCCGTCAAAGGTCGCCAACTGCCGGCCCACCACAGCGTGCGCGACCTCAACTTCGTCAGCGTCAGCTCCGTCGTCGGGACGCAAATCCCGCACGCCGTGGGCATGGCCTTGGCTGCCAAAATCATGGGCCGTGACGACGTCAGCCTGGTCTACTTCGGCGACGGTGCGACCTCGACGGGCGACTTCCACGTCTCCTGCAACCTGGCACAAGTCAAGAAGGCTCCGTGCTTGTTCCTCTTGCGAAACAACGGATGGGCCATCTCGACGCCGCGGGCGATCCAGACGGCATCGGCGACCCTCGCACAAAAGGGCATCGCCTACGGCATGAAGAGCGTCCTCGTCGATGGCAACGACGTGCTCGCGCTGATTTCCGTGACCGCCGAAGCAGCGGCGCGCGCGCGGGCGGGCGAGGGTCCCACGCTGATCGAGGCGCTGACCTACCGGCGGGGCGCGCACACCTCGTCCGACGACCCGACGGTGTACCGCGATCCGGACGAGCCCAAAGAGTGGGAAGCGAGCGATCCGATTCGCCGTTTTCGCGCCTACTGCCAGGCGAAGGGGGTGTGGAGCGCCGAGGACGAATCGGAGCTGCGCAAGGATTTCGATGCGCGCTTTGCCGCCCTGGTGCACGAGGTGGAAGCCGTTCCGTCGCGGCCGCCGCTGGCCTCGCTGTTCGACGACGTGTACGGCGAGAGGCCCTGGCACATCGAGGAGCAAGCGCGCGAGCTCGAGCGTCGGGCTAGGCCCGATCCGTCTTCGTCCTCCTCCCGCCGGGGCTGATCCTCGCCGCCGCGTGGGAACGGACACCGCCGTGGCTTTCGTCGAGGGCGCCGCGACATTCTACCGACGAACCTGATAGTATCGTCCTTCGTCCAACCTTTGCTCAGCGAGGGCCCATGAAGAGGGATTCGAGCACGACGGGTTCACGTTCTTCCGATCACGAAAAGAGCACGGCTGATAAGCTCAAGATTGCTCTCAAGAAGGCTCTTGCGGAACCCTCGGACACCGAGGCGTGGAACCAAATCGAGGCGCTGGCTGCCGAGCTGCAGCGCCCCGATGACGTCGCTGCGGCTTATCGGAAAGTTCTGGTCGCCGGTGCTTCGCCCGAGCTGATCACGAGCGTCGGACAACGCGCGCTGCGTTTTCTCGAAGAATGGTACGCAGGCGAGACCGCCGTCGTCGTCGAGTTTCTCGAGACCATCTTGCAGCTCGATCCCGGCGCGGACTGGGCTCTCGAACGCCTGACCATTCTTCGCTCGGTCAATCAGCAGTGGGACGAATTGCTGACTGCATACGATGGCGCTCTGCAAGGCATCTCCGACGGACCGCGCCGCCGCCGCCTGCTGCAGGACGCGGCGAGCGTGGCACGCGATTCGGGCAACATTGCGCGGGCGGCCAGCTATTTGCGCACCTTGTTCGAGGCGGCTCCCGGCATCGTCGAGGTCTCGGCCGAGCTCGAGCATCTCCTGGAAAAGCTCGGCGACTACGCCACGCTCGCGTCGGTGCTCACCACGCGGCTCGCGGTCGTCTCCGGCCATGACGCCAACGAGGTCCGCCAGCATCTGGCCGCTCTCTACCTCGACCATC
>CAZTTW010000909.1:0-2551 GCA_964616265.1 uncultured Myxococcales bacterium
CCCAAAGGCCCCCTGTCCAAGTCCGATTTGATCCAGAAGATTGCCGACCAGTTTGATGACAAGCTCACCCGCCAGGACGTGAAGGGAATCATCGAGTCCGTAGCCACGATCGGCCACGGCGAGCTAAAGAAGAACGGCGTTTTCGTCGTTCCAGGCCTCATCCGCATGGTACTCGTCAAGAAGCCGGCCACAAAAGAGCGCAAAGGCATCAATCCTTTCACGAAGGAGCCGACGGTTTTCAAGGCCAAGCCGACTCGCAAGCTCGTCAAGGGCCGCCCGGTCAAGGCTGCCAAAGACGCCGTAGCATAGGCCGTACGCGAAGCGCTTAGGGCCGCACTCCTTCTGGCGGCGGCGGTCCTGGGTGCACTGGCTATGAAGGTAGGACGGCCGGCCACGAAGTCGAAACTACCTTCGCCAAAAGGATGCTGACCGACATCGTCTTCTCAACTGCGTATTCGTCAGCTCGTCCCGCCGCGCAGCTCGTTTCGGTCCTTAGAAAGAGCGGCGGCCAGCCCACATGAGCGAAGTGCATGCTGGCGATGTGGCCAGCCTGGAGGCCCTTGGCATCGATACCCGGCAAAGCTGAGTTGCGCTTCTGACGAGCGCGGCCTTGCCATCGCAGCGGTCAGGTAGCAGGATGCCACCGCGACAGGACACAGACGATGGCACGTGGGACATTTTTGCTGACATACGCGGTAATCTTCGCTTCGGCTTTGACCGTCTCCCGAGACGGCCAGGCGGAAAGCAATGGCGCCAAGGAGCGCGAGGCTCGAACAGCATGCTTGGCGGGTGACTATGCGAAAGGCGTCACGCTTCTCTCGGAGCTGTTCGTCGCCACCAAGAACGCCAATTGGATTTTCAATTCCGGGAGATGCTTTGAGCAGAACTCACGGTACCAAGAGGCCATCTCTCGCTTCAAGGAATACCTACGCGTGGGCAAACACCTCACCGACGAAGAGAGAGCCGACGTCCAAAGACACATAGCCGACTGCCAGGAGAGCCTGGCGATTCCGCCCCCCTCGCCGGTGGTCGCGCAACCCATGATGCCCGTGACACCTCAGCCTGCACCCTCGGCTGGCTCACAGCCACAAGCGTTCACGCAGCCCATCCAAGAGCCCCCGTCGACCAGCACGACTTCTCCGGCAGCGGTCGAGTCCGGGTCGACTCTGAGGACAACGGGTATCGTCGTCGGAAGTATAGGGGTAGCAACCGTCGCCACGGCGGTCATTCTGAACCTCAAGGCCAATCAGCTCGCAGATTCCGGTGATGGGTCGGGGCAGAAATCCTATAGGAACGGGGCCTTGACCTGCTATGGGGTGGGTGGTGCAGCGGTGGCTGCTGGTCTTGTCATGTATTTGTTGGGTCACAAGGCGGATGCTGCACCGTCGACGGGTATGGCGCTCTTGCCCGTGTGGACTCCCGATGGAGCGGCCCTCGCTGTCAGAGGAGATTTCTGAACAATGCAAACCAACCTAGACCGCTTTCTTGCTTACCGGGGCATTCTCCTGCTGGTTCTCTTGAGCTCGGCGGGATGCTTCTCCGCGGTCAAGCAGAAGAACAAGGACGCGGGTGCCCCTAAGGTTGATACATCCGCGCTCGACACCAGCCAAGGCGGCATGGATACCTTCAATGGAAGCGGCGGAACCGTCGTCATCGACGCCAGCGGTGGCGGTGGCGTCCCTAGCAGCGGCGGCGTTGGTGCGGGCGGTGTCCTAGGCGGCGGCGGCAGCTTCTCCACCGGGGGAAACTCTGGAAGCGGCGGTACCCTTTCCACCGGGGGCAACTCTGGAAGCGGCGGTGCCGTCGTTGATGCTTCCACACCGGATGTGCCCCTCGCAAGCGACGGATCCGACGCGACGACGACTCTCTCAAACGGTTCGCGCTGCACGGCCGACGCCCAATGTACCAATGGCCACTGTGCCGACGGCGTTTGTTGTGATGGCAAGTGCGATGGACAGTGTCAGTCATGCGCCGAAAGTGGCAGCGTCGGTCAATGCCTGACGGTCAAAGGAGATCCACGCGGCCAGCGCACAGCTTGCACGGGCACCGCTCCATGCAAGGGACAGTGTGACGGAATCAATGCGGCTGCCTGTACCTACCCCGGTAGCTCCACCACCTGTTCGCAGGCAAGCTGCGCGAGCGGCATCCTGACACCAGCATCGTACTGCGATAGCTCTGGGAACTGCCCGGCAGTGAAAGCGGCGGCGTGTGCGAGCAACGTGTGTACCGCCGATAACAAGACCTGT
This sequence comes from uncultured Myxococcales bacterium, assembly GCA_964616265.1. GTDB lineage: Bacteria > Myxococcota_A > Polyangia > Fen-1088 > Fen-1088 > Fen-1118. Next base: position 2,247 of record CAZTTW010000909.1, read on the forward strand.
GCTTCGAGCTGCGCTGGCGTCGCCTGTGGTGCCGGCTCGTATTGCGACGGCATCACCTGCGTGCCGAAGAAGACCAGCGGCCCCTGTTCGAGCGCTGGAGAGTGCTCCACGGGCTTCTGTGCCGATGGTGTCTGCTGCAACACACCCTGCACCGAGCAGTGCAAGGCGTGCAATCTTTCGGGCAGCAGCGGCACTTGCACGCGACTAACTACCGGAGCACCTGCCTCTGGACACGCGGCGTGCGCAGGTTCGGACAAGTGTGCCGGCAGTTGCAATTCCACCTCCGATTCGTGTGTCTATCCTTC
>CAZTTW010000910.1:0-2550 GCA_964616265.1 uncultured Myxococcales bacterium
TAGCGTCCGTGTATCACTAGGAGGTCAGCGTATCGCGCGGTCGGGGCGGAAATCGCTGCCTAGCAACGTTTCCATGGCGGACCAGACGTGCGAGACGTCGTTGGCGTAGACGATGAGATTTCGTCGTTTGCCCTGGATGTCGGTGACATGTCCTTGCAGCTCGGCTTCGCGGTGGAAGCCGAGCTTTTCGAAGGTCCGTTTGTCGGCCACCTGGCTATCGACCATGTGAGCGGCCAGCTTGTCGATGCCGCTGTCGATGGCGAGCTTGACGATGTGCCTCGCCAGCTCCAGTCCGAGTCCTTGTCCGCGAACGCTGCGAGCGACGTTGAGACGGATCTCGCCGACGTGACGGCTCCACCCGAACGCCGTCCGGTAGAGTGTTCCTTCGCCGCGAACGTCACCTCCGACCCTTCCGATGACGCTGATCGCTTCGTTGTTCGAGAGCTTGGCGAGGAATCGATCGAGCCAGTCCGCGGTCGTCACGTCGTCCTTGAGGACCAGTCGATCCTCCTCGGGCATGTCGGAGTAGAAGCGCAGGAGATCTGGGCCGTCCGCCGCTTCAGCGCGCACCAAGGTCACTCCCTGGCCGTTCTTGAGATGCACAATCCGCGGCAGACTCAACGTTTCGATCACCCCCGTCGCCCTCCCTGTCGGTTACGCTAAACGTGAAACGCCGTAGTCGTAGCCTTTGCCCAGGGCGCGCAGGTTGAGGCTCTCGGTGCCCTTGGGAACTGAATCGAGCACGGCCTTCTCGACCGCGTCGTAGGGAAGCAAACCCGTAGCGCCGGCAAAGAAGCCCACCATCACGATGTTGAGAACGAGCCGCCGGCCGAGCTCTTCGGCGAAGCGGGTTGCCGGAATACCGAGCGAGCGCGATTGCGACGGAACGTGTTCGCCGGTCTTTACGAGTTCTTCCTCGAAGAGGACGAGACCATTTGGTTTCATCTGCGGCGCAAACTGCACGCACGCATCTTGCGACATGAGCACCAGGATGTCGGGTTTGCGCACGTAGGGATAGCCGATCGGCTGATCGGCGACGATGACCTGAGCGCTGCACGCGCTGCCGCGCGCCTCGGGTCCGAAGGCTTGAATCATGGCGGCGTGCTTGCCGGCGAAAATCGCTGCGGCCTTTCCGATGATGGAGCCGCAAAGGATGATGCCCTGTCCGCCCAGACCACCGACGCGAATTTCTGTTCTTTCCACGTTAGCCTCCGTACGGCTTGAAAGCGTCGCCGAGTGTATGACTGAGGTGATCGTTCATGGCATCGAGCCACGTGGGGCGCTCGCGGTCGACAAACTTGCCGACGATGATTTGCCCATCGAACGTCAGTCCGACTTCTTTGGTGTCGGCGCCGTGTTTGATCAAACTGTTCTGCTTGTAGTTCTTCAGCTCGTCGACGCCGTCGCCACGCTTGTTGCGGCGGGAATAGAGCGTAGGGCAGGGGGCCAGTGCCTCGATGAAGACAAAGCCCTTCTTCTTGAGGCCTTCTTGCATCGCCTTGGCCAATTGACGGACGTGAAAGACAGTCCATCGCGCCACATAGACGGCTCCGCAGGCATCAGCCAAGAACGGCAGGTTGAATGCCTGTTCGAAGTTGCCGAACGGCATGGTCGACTGCTTGGCGCCGGTCGGAGTGGTGGGTGCGACTTGGCCGCCGGTCATGCCGTAGGTGAAATTGTTCACACAGACCACCATGAGATCCATGTTTCGTCGGGCCGCGTGCATAAAGTGATTGCCGCCGATGGCAGTCAAATCCCCGTCGCCAGAGTAGACGACAACCTTCAATTTCGGATTGGCCAATTTGAGGCCGGTGGCAAAGGGAATGGCCCGGCCGTGCGTGGTGTGAAACGAGTCCACGTTCAGATAGCCGGCCACCCGCCCCGTGCAGCCGATGCCCGAAACCACCGCCAGCTGATCGAGGTCGATGCCCGACTCGGTCAAGGCGCGAGTGAAACAATTGACCGTGGTGCCGATGCCGCACGACGGACACCAAATGTGCGGGATGCGCTCTTGGCGGAGGAACGGCATCACCGGATTGCTCGACTCGATGTCGCGTACCAGGGATTTCGCGGAGACCGGAATGTTCATGATGCTGCCTCGACGATGGTCTTGAGAATGGCTTCGGGCTCGTGAACCGAACCGCCGGCGTGCGGAAGGCTGATGACTTTGGCTGTCCCAGCGACTGTGCGTTCGAGCTCGTGCACCATTTGTCCCATGTTGAGCTCGGGCATGATGAAGGTCTTCGCTGTCTTGGCGAGCTCACGGATGCGCGCTGCCGGGAAGGGCCACACGATGCGCATGCGCAGGTGCCCGACTTTCAGGCCGCGTTGACGAGCGCTCTCGACGGCCGTTTGAGCGATGCGCGAGGTGATGCCGTAAGAGACGACGACGATGTCTGCATCGGCGACGGAATCTTCGCAAACATCGACCAGCTTGTCGGCATTGTTGCGGATCTTGTTGATGAGCCTCCTGACGAGCTTGTCCTGGGTCGGGGCGTTCATCGACGGATAGCCGCGCTCGTCGTGGGTGAGGCCGGTGACGTGGATGCG
>CAZTTW010000911.1:0-2549 GCA_964616265.1 uncultured Myxococcales bacterium
GGTCGCTCTAGCTGGCGGCAGAAAGATGGTAGAAAGAGCACGAAATGCCAAGAATCAATTCTGAGGAAGTTCGCGAGATCGCGGAGCTTGCTCGGCTTCGCCTCGACGAGGCGGAGATCGAACGCATGACCCACGAGCTCGACGGCATACTCGGCTACATCGAAACCGTCAAGAACCTGCCCACCGCCGACGTGGAGCCCATGACCCACGCGGTGCCCTTCGATTGCCCGATGCGCGAGGACGTAGCTGGGCAATCGCTTACCGTGGAAGAAGCTCTCCAGAATGCGCCCCGCCGACACGAGGGCTCGTTCGAGGTTCCGCGCATCGTTCCGGGAACGGGAGGAGCGTAGTCATGGCAGGAACTCCCGAGGTGCGCGGCGCCTCGCTGCGCGAGCTGGCGGCGGGGATCGTCGCGCGAAAATGGAAATCGCGCGACTTGGTCGACGCCTACCTCGACCGCATCAAGCGGCTCGACGAGAAGCTCGGCTGTTTTCTTTTGCTCGACGAAGCCGGCGCCCGCAAGGCAGCCGACGCCATCGATCGCAAGGTCGCGGCGGGCGAATCGCTGGGACCGCTCGCGGGCGTGCCCATCGGTCTCAAGGACATCTTCGTCACCCGTGGCCTCGAAACCACGGCGGGCTCGAAGATTCTCAAGGGCTTCATTCCGCCCTACGAATCGACGGCATCCGGGCGCTTGGCTGCGGCCGGCGCCATCAATTTGGGCAAGATCAACATGGACGAGTTCGCCATGGGCTCGTCCAACGAGAACAGCGCCTACAAGCCGGTGCACAATCCGTGGGATCTCGAGCGCGTGCCGGGCGGCTCGTCGGGCGGCTCGGCAGCAGCCGTGGCCGCTTCGCTGTGCGCTGGCACGCTCGGGACCGACACCGGCGGCTCGATTCGGCAGCCGGCTTCCCTGTGCGGCATCGTCGGCATGAAGCCAACCTACGGTCGCGTTTCCCGCTACGGTGTCATCGCCTTCGCTTCGTCGCTCGATCACCCAGGCCCCTTCGGCCGAACGGTCGAGGACGCGGCGGCGTTGCTCGAAGTCATCGCCGGGCACGATCCCATGGACAGCACGTCCATTCCGCAGCCGGCCGGCAACTACGTGAAGGCGTGCTCAGCAGGGATCGCGGGCATGCGCATCGGCATGCCCAAGGAATACTTTCAGTCGGGCATGGATCCCGAAATCGAAGCGGCGGTGCGCGCGGCCATCGACGAGCTTGGCCGCGCCGGCGCCAAAGTCGTTCCGGTATCGCTGCCGCACACCGAGTACGCCATCGCGACCTACTACTTGATCTGCACGGCGGAAGCGTCGTCGAACCTGGCTCGCTACGATGGCGTTCGCTACGGCCATCGCACGGCCGAGGCAGCGTCTCTCGAAGAGCTGTACGCCAAGACGCGCGGCGAAGGTTTTGGCAAGGAGCCCAAACGCCGCATCATCTTGGGCACCTACGTCCTGCGCGCCGGTTACTACGAGGCGTACTACGGCAAGGCCTTGCGCGTGCGGCGGCTCATCGCCGACGACTTCTCGGCAGCGTTTGGCGAATGTGACGTGCTCGTCACGCCGACTTCGCCGACGCCCGCTTTCAAGCTGGGCGAGCGCGCGGCCGATCCGCTGCAGATGTACCTGGCCGACATTTACACCGTGGCGCCGCCTCTCGCTGGCGTGCCCGCGCTTTCCCAGTGCTGCGGCTTTACCCGCTCGGGCTTGCCTATTGGTTTGCAGACCATCGGGCCGGCGCTCGGCGAGGAAGCCGTGTTCCGCGTAGCCGGTGCGTACCAGGCGCGCACCGATTGGCACAAGCGATTGCCCCAGGATGTTCCATGACCGACGTCAAGCAAAGCAAGTACGAGGCTGTCATTGGGCTGGAGGTCCACGTCCAGCTCGCCACGCAGACGAAAATCTTCTCCATTTCGTCGGCGGCCTTCGGCGCTAGTCCCAACGAGCACACGGATCCGGTTTGCCTTGGCTTGCCGGGCGCGCTGCCCGTGCTCAACCGCGCGGCAGTCGAATCAGCGGTGCGTCTCGGGCTTGCCTGCGGCTGTCACATTCGGCCGCGCTGCCGGTTCGCTCGCAAGCACTACTTCTACCCTGATCTACCGAAGGGCTTTCAGATCTCGCAGTACGACGAGCCCCTGTGCGAAGGCGGCGCCGTCACCTTCCGTTTGAATGGCGAAGTTCGGCAGATAAGGCTCACGCGTATCCACATGGAAGACGACGCTGGCAAGAATATCCACGATGCCAGCGGCGTCAGCTTCGTGGACTACAACCGGGCCGGCGTTCCCCTGTGCGAAATCGTCAGCGAGCCCGACATTCGCTCGGCCGACGAGGCGGCGGAATACTTGCGTGCCATTCGGACGCTCGTGCGCTATCTCGGCATCAGCGACGGCAACATGGAAGAAGGCTCGCTTCGTTGCGATGCCAACGTGTCCATTCGCCTGCGCGGCGAAACCAAGCTCGGCACCAAGGCCGAGCTCAAGAACATCAACTCGTTCAAGAACGTGCGCGACGCCATCGAGCACGAGATCGCGCGCCAGACGGTGCT
>CAZTTW010000912.1:0-2548 GCA_964616265.1 uncultured Myxococcales bacterium
GTCGTCTCGGCTCTTCGTTGGCGGCGACGATGCTGCAGGCCTCGACGGTGGTCATGCCGAGCTCTTCCGCACGCGCTAGCAGCTCGGGGCTGCCGGAGCCGGGGTTGACCCACAGTTCTTGGGCGCCGCGGTCGCGAATGGCTTCGAGCAGTTTCACGCCAACGGGAGGCGGAACGTACAGGGAAGCGCGATCAACGGTTTCCGGCAGCTCGGCCACCGTGCGATAGCAGGGCAAGCCCTCGACTTTCTCCTCCTTGGGATTGACGGGATAGACGGTCCAGCCTCGCGCGATATAGGTGCGCACGGCGCGATTTCCGTATTTGTTCGGGTCGTTCGACGCTCCAATGATGGCAATGGATGGCATGTGTCTCTCGTCTAAGATGTCTGAATCAGCTAGAACGCTACACTTCTCGTGACCGTCGTGCGTGCTCGTAGCGTCTTCATTCGCTCGTTTTTTTTCGCATTGTTTGCGGTGTCCGTCGCCGCCTGCCAGCGCCAGGCTCCGGCAGTGCCGGCTGCCCCGACGGCCGTTGACGCCGCCCCGCCTGGCAAGCCGGTCCGTCCGGTTATCGCTTGGGACGGACGCGGGCCGCTGGAGCAGGGCGCAACATACGTCCTCGAAGCGGCGGGGCACGTTCGCAAAGCCATCACGGAGGCGGAAGGTCTCGGCCTTACCGATGTCGATCTTTCCGACGAATGGGCGCCGTTCATTTTCAGCGAGTCCGACGGTACCGGCCGCCCCGTCAAGCCGAGCAGCTACCGCCGCACTTTCATCACGCTGGCAAACGATCGCGCGAGCCCCGAAGAAATCCTGATGCAGACGCCGCAGGGCGAGCTGGCCGCCTTGTCTGCGGCAGGTGTTCCGCTGGGTAAGGGCGCCGCCGAATCGGCGGAAGGCCGCCGCGCTATCGCCGAGGCCGAGCGCGCCGTGCGTGTGCAGCGCGACCGCAACTATCTCGAAGCGTACGGTATTCCGCCCACACTGTCGGTGCTCCTGGCTCGCCTCGACGAGGACGCAGCAAAAGACTGCTACGACAAGGTCGACCTGGCTGGCCTTGCCGCCTTCGATGGCCTCGTCACCTACCAGAGCCGCGAGCAAGCCAAACGCGAGTACGGCGAGGCGCTCTCCGACGCCGCGTGGGTGGAAAAGATCGTCGCGGCCGAGCAGTCTGGGGCGGACGCCACGACCGGCAAGGTGCAGATGGTGCTCTCTTCCGGCAGCGCCTCCGAGGGCGGTAGCGACGGTAGCGACGGTCGCGATGTCGTGCTCGACCGTATCGCGCGCGACGATCGCAAGCAGGCCGCGCGCATCGAGCGCTACCGTCGCGGGCAAGCCCGGATGCGCGCGGTGCGCGCTGTCCAGTCGCGCCTCGTCTGTGAAAGCCTGCTTTCGCCGCGCACGAAGTATGTGCACGGTTTGTTCGATCTGGCGACGAATCAAGCGCTGGCGGCGTGGGAACGCAAGAACGACATTTTCGGTTGGGGGTTCTTGGGCGGCGAGACGCTGACGGCACTCCAGCGCCCGCAGAGCGAGCTGCATTTCGAGACGTTTCGCCGGATTCTCATGGAACGAATCGCCGACAGTGCGGGCATTCTGGAGGATGGCTCCGCGGCTGCTGGCAAAGGCGGCGCCGTCTACAAGGACGACGCTGGCTCAGAGCAGCCGGTGCCGAACCTCATCGGAGCCTATGCCGACGCTCTCTTGGCTGCGCTTGCCATTCGCGACGCCGACGATGTGGCAGCTTTTCTTCGCAGCGTTGGCCGTGAAGGTCTGGCCACCTTGCACTTGGCATTTCGAGCTCCGCCGTTGCCGCCGTACTACGGCCCACACATGGAATTTTCGGTTGAAATAGACCGCGGCGATGTCTGGTACGACTTCCCCTTCGACGAGAAGGGCAAGCCGGTCAACCAGCTGCGCATGAATTTCCCGACGCTGACCGTGTTCGTGCACTGGCAGAAGCAGCAGATCCCGCTCGTCCGCTGGCGGACCACCATCGGCTCGTGGCGAAGTGAAATCAGTCCGAATGGCAAGGCCTACTACCGCTACAAGAACTCTGACGTCGGCCCGCGCATCTGGAAAGACATCGTGGCGGCGCCCGTGTGGATTCCGCCCGACGGAACGCCGGCCAAGGATCTGCTGACGCGCAAGACGCTCGACCGCGACGTTGGTCCGGTGACGGTCGTGAACACCGACGTGATGGGCCCTGGCTTTCAGTCGGCGTACGGTTTGGTGCTCGCCATTCACCACCGCAAATCCGGCGCGAGCCTTTTCGACAACCAAATTCGCACCCACGGCTCCGTCGATTACACGTCCATTGCGCGACGCTTTTCCCACGGTTGCCACCGTCTGGTGAACAGCCGCGCCGTGCGCATGTTCGATTTCATTTTGCGCCACACGCCGTTCGACCGCTTGGGCAACCAGGCCATCAATCTGCGCAAGCGCATCACCTACGAAGACAAACAATACGAGTACCTGCTCGATACGCGCGGCTACTACTACGAGCTTCGGCACGCCATTCCCGTGATGGTCACCGAGGGGCGCATCATG
>CAZTTW010000913.1:0-2541 GCA_964616265.1 uncultured Myxococcales bacterium
AGTGAAGCGCACTACTGGTTCCAATACAGCGGCGGCGAAAAGCTCGAGTTCCGCGGCGACGACGACGTCTGGGTCTTCGTGAACGGGCAGCTCTCCGTCGATCTCGGCGGTATCCACAACGAGTTGCGCGGTATTGTCACGTTGAATGGCGCCAACACCCAAGTCTGCGTCGACGACACGCCTCCGTCCTGTGCTGGTCAGGTCGTCTGTGACACCCCAGCTCCCGCGGATTGCACGACCATCGCCAACGGCTACAACATGGTCGCTGGCAACATCTACGAAATCATCGTGTTCCAGGCCGAACGTCACGTCACCGGATCCAACTACAAGCTGACCTTGAGCGGTTTCAATGCGCCCAAGAGCACGTGCCACAGCATCTGCGGCGACGGCATCGTCACACGCGGTGAGGCGTGCGACCTCGGCAGCGCGAAGAATACTGGCGCCTACGGCACCTGCAATGCGGACTGCACCTTGCCGCCTCGCTGCGGCGACCAGATCGTGCAGAGCGCCCAAGAACAATGCGACGACGGTGTGAACCAGACCATCTATGGCGGCACGTCCAAGAAATGCGGCCCCAACTGCAAGTGGGCGCCGTATTGTGGCGACAGCGTGGTGTCGAGCGGCGAACAGTGCGACGAGGGCGCCGCCAACGGTTCGGGCTATGGACATTGCACAGCCGCCTGCACACTAGGCCCGCGTTGTGGCGATGGCACTGTCAACGGCACAGAACAATGCGACGACGGCGTCAAGAATGGCACGAGCGGCAGCGCCTGCACGGCAACCTGCACGCTCAAGTGCGGGAACGGAACCATCGACCCGGGCGAAGCATGCGACAACGGCACCGCCAACAACACCGGTGGCTACGGCAAATGCAACGCGAATTGCACACTCGGCCCGTACTGTGGCGATGGAATCCAAACCGGTGCCGAACAGTGCGACGACGGCAAGAACGACGGAACCTACGGGACCTGCGCGCCCGGCTGTCTCTTGGCTCCATACTGCGGCGATGGCAAAGTCAACGGCACCGAGCTATGCGATCTTGGCGCCAAGAACAGCGCCACCGCCTACGGCGCGGGCCAATGCACGAACCAGTGCACGCCGGCCCCCTATTGCGGCGACAAGCAAGTCGAGGTCCCATTCGGGGAAGTCTGCGACGACGGCGTCAACAGCGGCTTGCCGGGCTCGTGCACCACGGATTGCAAAGGCTTCGTTCCCTTGCCGTCCTGTGGAGACGGCGTCGTGGTACCTCCAGAACAATGCGATACCGGGGCCGCCAATGGCACCGCCCAAAGCACCTGCGATACCCACTGCAAGCTCAAGTGCGGAAACGGGATCAAGGATGCGGGCGAACAATGCGACAACGGCGTGAACGACGGCAGCTACGGCACCTGCAATCCCGATTGCACGCTCGCCTTCTACTGTGGCGACGGCATCAAGAACGGCGCCGAGCAATGTGACTTCGGCACCGCCAATATCGCGCTTGCCGCGGCCTACGGTCCGGGTATCTGCACCTCGGTCTGCACCTGGGCGCCTTATTGCGGTGACGGTCGCATCCAAAGCAAGTTCGGCGAGCAGTGCGACGGCGGCAACAGCTGCAATGCCAGCTGCAAGACGACCGGCTCGTGGATTCCGTAGGGCGCTCCGCGACGAGGCCTCAAGGATAGCACGATGTGTGCGGTTCCTATTTCAGCACGGCCGCAACTCTGTAAGAGCACTCACTGAGGCGTCGGGTGCCAGGCTTTGCAGGCGCTCAGGTCGTTGAGACTGGTGGCCGGGGCAACTGTCTCGGTCTGTTTGCCGGCCGGATCCCGTTCGACGGCGGAGATCGACACGCGCGCGGTGCTTCCGACGAAACTGCCGAACTCGACGACCACGGCGTACTCGTAGCCGGCCTTCATCCGAAACGGAAAGACGCGCGTGCCGAGGTCGGCGCGAACGGTGACGTTTTCGTTCCCGACCAGCAAGCTCCTTTCCGTGGAAACCAGATGGCATCCGGGCAAGAGCTCGAAAAGGCTATCGAGGGTGGAGACATCACGGCCATCGACGGTCTTGATGAACGAGGTGGCGCCGCTGCCCGGTACGGCGCCTCCAGGCGCCACGACCTGGAGTCGTGCGACCTTGTCAGGCGGCAAGGCGCCTGCGTAGAGTGCATAGCCCCGCTGAGCAGCTCGGTTGGCCATGCAACCGGGGGACAGCACCAAGAGCAAGGCGTACGAGCAGCCAAGGACGGTCAAGTTAAGGGAGCGCATGGTTTTGGCGACCGACATTACCCAGTACCGCCCGGACCGCAAGTCTTGTGTTGGTCTTGACCTGGAGATTTCGCCCCGACGGATCCTCCTGCCACACTCTCAGCGACCGTAGCTGGCGGCGACGACGTTGGCCTGAATCGCGTCGTCGGCCGCGTTCGACGGCAAGCCGAAGGTGATGCATCCTTCGAAGAAGGTGCCCACGCCGTAGTTACTGCCGTCACCGCTAGTTCCCAGGATGATTCCGCCTTCCTTCTTCATAGGGGTATAGCCCTTCGGACGTGCTCCGTCCAAC
>CAZTTW010000914.1:0-2525 GCA_964616265.1 uncultured Myxococcales bacterium
GGTTCGAATTGCTCAGCCATGGCGGTTCCCACGCTTAGATGGACATCAATTCAGCAAACACTTGCTCGTTGCTGAAACCTTGCAGGTCGATCGCTTTGGTCCGGCACGCCGACACGCAGGTCCCGCAGCCCTGGCACAAACCAGGGTTCACTTTGGCGACAGTCTTCATGACGTCGCCCGCACGATTCTTGATTGGCTCTTCTTCGATGGCCTGGTACGGGCAGGCCGATTTGCACAGGAAGCAGCCGACGCAGTTCGAGAACACAGGCGGCGCCTGCCGGTCGACCACGGCGATGATGGGCTCGCGGGTCAGTTCGGGCTGCGAGAAGAGACCACACACTTTGACGGCGGCGCCGCTTGCCTGCGCGACGGTTTCCGGAATGTCGCGCGGGGCTTGGCAGGTGCCTGCCAGGTAGATGCCAGCGGTGTTCGTTTCCACCGGCCGCAGCTTGGGGTGCGCCTCGGCGAAGAACTTGTACGGGTCGTAGGACACGTGCAGCGTCTGAGCCAGCTCCTCGGCACCGTCTTGCGCTTGCACGGCGGTAGCCAGCACGACCATATCGGCGCGAATCTCGACCTGCTCGCCGCCCAGCAACGTGTCGACGCCCTTGACGACCAACTGACCGTTGTCCTCGTACACGCGCGACACGCGGCCGCGCACGTATTTAACGCCGTCGTCCTCGACGGCGCGGCGGACGAACTCGTCGTAGTTCTTCCCGGCGGCGCGCACGTCCATATAGAAGACGGTGGCTTTTCCTCCGTGCACTTTGTGCTGGTAGAGCATGGCGTGCTTGGCGGTGTACATGCAGCAGATCTTCGAGCAGTAGGGCACGCCCTTGGCGCGGTCGCGGCTGCCGGCGCAGGCGATGAACACCACGTGCTCGGGCTGCTTGCCGTCGGAGGGCCGCTTGATGGCGCCGCCGGTGGGGCCGGAGGCCGATGCCAGGCGCTCGAACTTCATGCCGTCGATGACGTCTTGGAATTTGCCGTAGCCGTATTCCGGGAAATTGGCGACGGGCATCGTCTTGTAGCCGGTGGCGAGGACGACGGCGCCCACGTCGTGGACTTCAATCTGGTCTTCTTGATCGAAACGAATCGCTTTCGTGGGGCACAGCTTCTCGCACGCCTTGCACTTGCCGGACTTGAAGAACGTGCAGTTCTCGAGGTCAATGACCGGCTTGTTGGGAACGGCCTGCGGGAAGGGAACGTAGATCGCCGCGCGGTTGGACAGTCCCTCGTTGAATTGGTCCGGGATCTTCTTCACCGGGCACTTCTGCTGGCACACGCCGCAGCCGTTGCAGATCTGCTCGTCGATCTTGCGCGCCTTCTTGCGAATGGTCGCCTTGAAGTTGCCGATGAAGCCTTCCAGCTTCTCCAGCTCGGAATAGGTGTAAAGCGTGATGTTCGGGTGGCGCGCCACCTCGACCATCCGCGGAGTGAGAATGCACTGGCTGCAATCCAGCGTCGGGAAAGTCTCCGAAAGCTGACTCATGTGCCCGCCGATGGACGGCGATTTCTCGACGAGCAGCACCGGATTGCCCGCGTTCGCGATGTCGAGCGCCGCCTGAATGCCGGCGATGCCGCCGCCGAGCACGAGGGCTTTCTTCGTGATGGGAACGCGAATCGGCTTGAGGGGATGGTTGCGCTTCACCTTCTCGACTTGAAGGCGCACTAGATCGATGGCCTTCGCGGTAGTGGCCGGCGCCTTTTCATGCACCCACGAGCAGTGCTCGCGCAAATTGGCCATCTCGCATTGGTACGGGTTGATGCCGCCCTCTTCGGCGGTGCGACGAAAGGTCGGCTCGTGCATGCGGGGCGAGCACGCTGCTACCACCACGCCGTCCAGCTTCTTTTCTTTGACGGCGTCCTTGAGCATGGTCTGCCCAGGATCCGAGCACATGTACTTGTATTCGACGGCGTGAACCACGCCCGGCATGTCCAGCGCCACCTTGGCCACGCTCGCGACGTCGACGGTGCCGGCGATGTTCTCACCGCAGTGGCAAACGAAAACTCCGACTCGCGACATTACGGCACCGCCTGTGTGGCGGCCTTGGGCGGGAATTTCACCCGAACCAAGTGGCGTCCGAGGCCCAGCTCTTTCGCTGGCAAGCCAAGCGCCATACCGATGACCTGCGTGATGAAGAGAACCGGAATATCGGTCTTCTGCTCCAGCCGCTGATTGATGTCGCGGCGTCGCAGATCCAGGTTCGAATGGCACATGGGGCACGCGACGACGACGGCGTCTGCCTTCTTGGCGACGGCGTCCTTCATGATTTTGGCGCCCAAGCGTGCGACCACGGATGTCTTCGACACCGAAAACGAGGCGCCACAACATTCGGTCTTGAAATTCCAGTCCACGGTTTTTCCACCGACGGCCGCGACCAGCTTGTCCATCTCGACCGGATCTTCGGTTTTGTCGAAGCCGGTGATCTTCGCGGGGCGTACCAGCAGGCAGCCGTAGTAGCAGGCGACGGTCTGGTCGAACTTCTGTTTCACCTTGCTGGCGATGGTGTCGCTGACCTGCG
>CAZTTW010000915.1:0-2516 GCA_964616265.1 uncultured Myxococcales bacterium
ATTCCCGACGATTCATCTCTCTCAATCTTTTACGTCAGGATGGGATCAACGCCCTGATAGGCCTGCCGGCGGCCAAATGGCTTGGACAACAGATCAACCTCTCTCCCGACGTCGCGACCAAAGTGGCTTCATCGACCTCTCCGGAAAAAACAATCGGCATCTTGGGCAGCGAAATCTACGATAGCGCGACCAACCGGGCCAACCTGAAGGCACTGGCTTTCCAGGCTGTGGGACAGTCAAGCGGCTATCTTCCCGATTCCACGGCCACGGCGTTCGACAAGCGCAGTCTTCGCGAAGGACACTACGCTGCATGGTCGCACGTGTTCTATTTGACTTCGGTCGCGGCCGTTGACGGTGGCGCCGCTCACCCCGTCAACCCCAATGCCAAGCTCTTTATCGACATTCTCACCAACACGGTGGATTCCGGAATTCCCACCGGACTCGACCCTGTCGCGCTGGTGGCACAGAAGGGGCTCATTCCTCTGTGCGCAATGACGGTAGACCGTTCGGTGGAAGGCGGCGCCCTCTCGCTCTTCTCGCCTCCCGATCCGTGCGGTTGCTACTACGAGAGCAAGGTCGGAACGCCTCCAGCCTCATGCATCGCCTGCACGACCAGTGCGTCTTGCGCTTCGGGCACCACCTGCCGACATGGCTTCTGCGAAGCCGATGACGGCCGCACCTCGCTCAGCGACTGCAGCGCTCTTCCCGCAGGAGCCGCCAACGCACAGATCCTCAACAACACCTGCACGGCCGGCGCGCGCTTCGAAAGCTATCCCATTCCATCCTAATGCGGCTCCGTGCCCATACCCTGAGCACGTTCCTCCTGGCCTGGGCGGTGCAAACTGCTCAGGCCGAGGAGGTTCCCGTTGTATCCGCAACTTCGCCACCTGTCCCTTCAGCGAGAACTCTCCAGGGCAAAGAATGGAGCCTCACCGTGGGAGGGTTCCTCCAGGCCGATGCAGTTGTCGTAGACCAGTCTGCGCAGGATCAAGTTTCTCCGGCTGGCGGGGATCCGCTCAATACTGAACGCTTTCTCATCCGGCGCGCCCACCTCTTCGTCGAAGCCCACCGCCTCGCTCTTTCGGCCGCCGTCGAGATGGACGCCAACACGGTCAAGGGCATGGCAGTGGGCCTGGCTCGGGCCGAGCTGGCGCTAGGCCGGACGCGACCGGAATGGGATGGGGAGGTTGCTCTTGGTCTTCTTCGCATTCCCTTTGGCCTGGAAGTCCAGGAGTGGGATCCGGATCGGTACTTTCTCGAACGCAGCAACGTCAGCCGGGCACTCTTTCCCGGCACCTTCGACCTAGGCGGGCGCGCCAAGGGTTCCTGGCGCTTCCTGTGTGCGCAATTCGCCGTGATGAATGGCAACCCGCTCGGGGACGCGTCCTTTCCCGCGCGGGATCCGAATGCCGCCAAGGATTTCGTCGGTCGGCTCGGAATCGACTCGACCGTGGCGGGCAAGGTTCATCTCAGCGTCGGCTTTTCTTCGCTCAAAGGCACGGGCTTTCATCCGGGCACGCCCGCGACCAAGGACGTCCTGGTCTGGAACGACCAGAACGAGGACGGGCTCGTCCAGTTACCCGAGATCCAGGTTATTTCCGGGCGAGCAGCGACGCCCTCGCAGAACTTCTCGCGTTTTGCCGTTGGGGGTGACGGCCGAATCGGCGCCTCCATTCCTCGCTTGGGGCAGTTGATGCTTTTCGGTGAAGTCGTGTGGGCCGCCAACCTGGATCGAGGTTTGGTTCCCGCCGATCCTGTTGCGTCTGGCCGAGACCTGCGCGAATTCGGCTGGGTGGTCGGGGGCAGCCAGGAATTGACCTCGCACGCCGCCTTCGGGGTTCGCTACGACTTCTACAATCCCGACGTGGATGGCTTTCGCCAGACTCCCATCGCCCTCGCGCCCAAGGACATGTCCTTTCGGACCTGGACCTTCACACTGTCGTGGGGCGGTGTTGCCCGGGATCGACTGCTGCTTGAATACCAGCACAACCACAACGCGCTGGCGATAGCTGCCGATGGATCGCCCACGACGCTGGCCGCGGATACCCTGACCCTGCGCGGGCAGATGGTCTTCCAATGAGATGTCGGCGTGGCATCTTTGCGATCGTGCTGGCGCTGGCCGGGTGTGGAGGCGTTGCCAGCGACACCGGCCAGGAAGCTCTTGTGCGTGTCAGCGGCGGACAGTTTTATCGAGGCGCCGTCGACAAGCTCGACAGCGCGAGCGCTCCCACGGTGGTTGATGTACTCAATAGCCAGACCGTCATCACTCCCGGTCTGCAGAACAAGAAAATCTCTGGCCGCATGGATCCGGGCACCACGGCGGTGGCCATCGGATTCGCGGGCGATGTCGGCTACTGGATTCTTCCTGCGGACGTGCCCGACTCGAATAGCCCAACGCAACCAACCTTCCACGCCAGTCTGTCCTTTTCGCCCTCGCTGCCAGGCAGGTCCTACGATTTGCTTGTGCGTGCCGTTTCGCCACCCAATGTTTTCGGACCCGCGGTACATGTGTCGCT
>CAZTTW010000916.1:0-2512 GCA_964616265.1 uncultured Myxococcales bacterium
ACTCAGTGAAGAAAGCAGCGTAGCGAAACCGTCCACCAAATCGGGTCAACCCCAGATCGTAGTAAAGGCTATCTGTGACTGGGGCCATGACAAGAACCGCGTAGACAAGGAAGCATCACAACTTCTCGCCGCACGCAACGCCGCGCTAGTGGTTAAGTCAGCTATCGATATCGGCTGTCTCCGGCCGGATTCATAGTACGCGGGCCACTTGCGTGTTCGGGGCTGACTCGGCTACAGCGGCGCCTGGTCAACCCTTTACAACACAAAGGCCAGCGGCGTCCCACCTCGCCGCTGGCCTCCATCACTCCTTTACTTCGCCGGCGCTGGTACCAGCGCCGGCACTACCACCTCCACTTTTGCCTTCACTCCCCTCCGGTACAGCACCTTCAAATTGTATTTCGCTGCTGCTTCGGGTTCGCTGGCGTGCAGGGCGCGGGCGGCTCTTGATGATGTCTTTCAGGATGAAGTAGAGGTGGCCTTTGGCTTCACAGAAGGCGCGGTTGTTGTCGGGCAGGCTGGCGATGGCGGCTTCTTGGGAGCCACTGTCGGTCTCGAGGGCGCGCAGCTTGGTTCGAGCTTGGCCTGGAAGTCTTTGCCGGCGCCGACGGCGGCAAGCTCGGGCTCGTGTTCTTTGGCGAAGGCGAGCTTGCGGTTGAGGTCGGTACAGAAGCTGGCGATGGTGGTGCCTTGGTAGGTGTCGCGGCGGAAGTTGGCCAGCTCGGGACTGTAGCGGAAGGCGCGCACCACACGGGCGCGCGCCATGCGTCCCCATTCCAGCTGCCGATGCCTCGGGAAGCGCTCGCAACGCCTGCTACCGCAGCCCTCGGCAGCAGGGGATGCGGTGCAATTCGTTGCGACCCATTCCTTGGCGGCTGGGATCGCCACGCAAATGATTGCGCCCTTTTCCCGCGCTTCCTTGGGACGGAGTGCAAGTCGTTGCGACCCATTCCTTGGCAGCAAGGGACGGCATGCAAACCGTTGCGACCCCTTCCTGGTGCGAGAAGACGCTGCCAGTCGCAATGGCGAAGCCGGGCTTCGCCCGGCGGAGCCGAAACGCGGGAAGGTATGGAAACCCTCTCAGGGTTTCCATCTCAACGATTTGCGCTAGACATCACCCGGCCCCGTGTCCTGGCGTGCCATGCGGGTCTGGGGGTGATGTTGGGGCCTCCGGCCTTCGTATCCACACTAAATTGGAGGTGGCGAGATGCCCGAACGGACGTTGCCTGAAGACAGCTCTTTGGATTCGATTTGGAGCGAGGTGGTGTTTACCGAGGCCCGATTGACCAGCGATGCCAATGCCAAGGAATACGCGCCACATTTTCGGATCTGCGAGGACGTTTGGAGCAGGTACGCAGTGGTCAGATACCGGAGCGTGTCGGCCCCTCACTTCGACAGTGTGCCGGCCAGGCGCCAATTGGAAGCTACTGCGGTGACTGCCGATGACTTTTTGGCCATCAATCGCGACGACGTCGGTGGAGTAGCCCGACTTGGACTGTGAGATCGTAGTAACCAGCTCCGCCATATCGCTTGTCGCACACGAGAGTGGGTACGCAAGCGCGACAAGAACGGCGAGACGATAAGACAAGCGAAGCGGTGACATCGCTGCAGCATAGGAAGACTGGCGTCGCACCGTCAAGTCGAGCCATACGTTCGGATCTCGGATCCGAGACGGTCCTCGCTGAGGCAGGCGGCGATGACCGCTGCAATTGTGCCCACATCGCAAATGCTCGGACTCGTGCTAGCCTTGAGTCGTTATGTCGACGGCACGGTCTACGCCCCCCGATGATTTGCGCGCCGGAGGAGATCCATCCGCGATCCACGCCGTGTCTGATTCCATCGTGGACGAGGTTCGTGCCATTCGCGCGGCCTATTCGGAGTCTCTCGGGAACGATCCGAAGGCGATCGTCGCCGACTTGTGTTCGCGACAATCTCAACACGCGCAACGTCTGGTGTCGCTGGCACCCAGGCCGACAGAGAAGTAAGGGTAGGTCACTCGCTGCTGCGGGCGGCAGGACCGAAGGCGGTGACAACCAAGAAGCTGTCCGTTAAGGCGCGCAATAGGGCAGTCGCGCCAGGCCGCCGAAGCAACTTTCGTCCCGTGCTTGCCGACAATCTGGGTATGTCAAAACCTCGTATCCTCGGCCCCGGATGCCCACTCTCGGCGCGACCCGACCGCACCACCTGGGCGCCTCAATCTCTGTGGTATCCTTGTCGGCAGTCAGCAATGCCCCGCAACAATGAAGTCCTCGACCGCATTCAGGCCCTCGAAGATGAGGTTCGACTGATCAAGCAGATCCTGCCGACGAAGGCGCGTCTGGACTTGGCTCTGGCGCGAACACAAAGGCGCGCCCGAGGGACGAGTTCGCGCGACATTGCCGCGGCAGCAGATCGTGCCGTGCGAGCCGTGCGCGTGTCGCAGCTTCGGCGCCTGTGCCTGGCGCTTGGCAAGTCGATCGCTGTTCCCGCGACTCCCGGTAGTTCGAAAAAAACAACCCAGTAAAACATGCCACTC
>CAZTTW010000917.1:0-2507 GCA_964616265.1 uncultured Myxococcales bacterium
GATGGCATCGGAGCGGGAGACTTTAGAGCATCCCCGAAGAAGTCTCGCCAGTCCGAAGATTGTGATGGAAACCCTGAGAGGGTTTCCAAACCTTCCCGCGATGCCCGCGATGGTCCGCGCCGAGCAAAGCTTGGCGGCTCCCCACGCGTTTGAAACTAGGCCGACATGCTTCGCGGCTGGGCGATAGTCATCATTCGGTGCAGCTGCGCTGACGCGGTTTCGGCGAAGACACGAATGACCTCTTCGCGGGTCAGTGCCGCCACTTTGTCGATGGACGCCTTGGCGACCGCGAGCTCGAGCTTGCCGCCAAAGGCGGCATGGCCGAGCAGGCTGACCAGAGCGAAGAGAAAGCGCTCGCGCTCGGGCGCCGGCAGAAAATCGAGCGAGCGCAAGACCTCGGCCGGCTCGATGCGATCCCAGCGACCCGAAAGTCCTCGATCGGCAAGCCACTGACCGACGCACAAGGCAGCGTCCACCAGCTCTTGCCGCTCTTCCAAATCCGCCTTGACGGAATCGGCCAGCTCTTCGGCCAGCGACACCGCCACGATGCGCGCTCGCGATGTCTTGTGAAATGGATGGTCCATGTCCTTGGTATCGGACATGGCAAGGAAAAGTTGCGCCGCCGGAGACCTACTTCACCCTCGTTCCGGGCGCCACGTCCCGATCGAACGCGCACAGGGAAAGCGGATCACTAGACGCCGCCAGGATCATGCCCTGGGAAACCACGCCGCGAATCTTCGCGGGCTTGAGGTTCGCAAAGTAGAGAACCGTGCGCCCGACCAAATCAGCCGGCGCGTATGCACCCGCGATTCCAGACACCACCGTTCGCTGCTCGCCACCCAAGTCAAGGACCAGCTTGAGCAGTTTTTCGGTCTTGGGTACCGCTTCGGCGGCCAGAACTTTCGCTGCTCGCAGATCGATGCGCGCAAATTCCTCGACCGTGATTTCGCCTGCCCCGGCGGGCACAGCAGCAGGCGCCGCGGCCGGCGATTCCTTGGGCTGCGGCGTCTTGGTCTTCTCATCCAGCCACGAGGCGATGAGCTCGCTTTGCCTTTCGGGCTCGATGCGCGGAAAGATGGGCTTGGGCATTTCCAGCTTGCCGCCCGCCCAGCCGCCCCACAGCTCCGAAGGCCATCTGCCGTAATCTTGTTCGCGGCCGATCTGGCGCAAAAGCTCGCGGCTCGCCTCGGGCATCGCGGGCGCGACCATCTGGGCGGCACGACGGATGATTTCGCAGGTGTTGGCCAGCACCTCGCGCAGCTCGTTGATTTGGCCTGCTTTCTTCAGCTTCCATGGCGCCGTGCGATCCAGATACACGTTGCCAGCGCGAATCATCGTCCATGTCGCTTCCAGCGCCCGTGAGGGCTGCATGTCGTCCCAGGCCTTGTTTGTGGCCGCAAGCATTTCCTGGGCGCAGCGCCGGAGCACAAGCTCCTCTTCCGACAAGGGATCGCCCGCCGAGTAGCCTGGTCGATGGGGCGCATCGAGCGTATCGCCCAGTTGCCGGGCCATCGAAATCGTACGGTTGGCAAGATTCCCGAGATCGTTGCCGAGATCCGATTCGTAACGCTGGAAGAGCGATTCGTAGGTGAAATCGCCGTCGTTGCCCAGCGTGTACTCGCGCAGGACGAAGTAGCGCAGCGGATCCGCGCCGAGCGTAGCGGCAATCACGCTGGGATCCACGCGCGTGGCGGGGATCGATTTCGAAATTTTTTGCCCTTTGACGGTAATATAACCGTGACAGAAGACGCCCCTCGGCGGCGGCAGCCCGGCCGACAGCAGAAAGGCCGGCCAGTACACGGCGTGGAAGCGCAGGATGTCCTTCGCGATGAGGTGCGTGCACGCGCCCCACAGCGCCTGCGAGCGGGGATTGCCGAGGACTTGATCCGGCCCGCCCAACGCCGACACGTAGTTCGTCAAAGCGTCGAGCCACACGTAGATGACGTGGCCAGGATCGTTCGGCACCGGAATACCCCACTTCACCGTCGCGCGCGAAATGGAAAGATCCTTGAGCCCCGAGCGCACGAATTCCGTGACTTCGTTCTTGCGCGATTCGGGGCGAATGAAGCCCGGCTGTTCGTACAGAGCCAGCAGCTTGTCAGCGTAGGCAGAAAGCTTGAAGAAATAGTTCTCTTCGCGCACCCGCTCGACCGGCCGCTTGTGGACGGGGCACACCTTGACGCCACCCTCTTCGACGACTTCTTCCTCGGTCTTCCAGCCCTCGCACCCCACGCAGTACATGCCGTCGTAGTCGGCCTTGTAGATGTCGCCTTTCGCCTGCATGCGCAACCACATGGCTTCCACCGACGCGCGGTGGTCGGGGTCGGTGGTCCGGATGAAGCGGTCGAAGCTGATACCCGCCTGCTTCCACACGTCCTTGAACTTGGCAACGATGCCGTCGCAGTAGTCCTTCGGGCTCTGGTTCTGCTCGCGGGCGATGCGCTCGATCTTTTGCCCGTGCTCGTCGGTGCCGGTCAGGAAGTAGGTTTCGTGGCCACGCGCGCGGT
>CAZTTW010000918.1:0-2505 GCA_964616265.1 uncultured Myxococcales bacterium
ACCGGATCGAACCTTGCGTATCGATGTTGCCGAAGTACTTCTTGACCGCGCTGCCCGTGGTGATCGTTGTCGAGCCGCCAATGCCGCCATCGATGCCTGTTACGCCTCCGGTGCTCTTCGCGCCACCGGTGCCTTGCAGGCCACCCGTACTTTGCGCTCCGCCAGTGTTTTGCGCTCCGCCGGTGCTTTGCGCACCGCCTGTACCCTGCGTCCCGCCCGCGGCTTGGGAGCCACCAGAATCTTGCGCACCGCCCGTATCAACCGTACCGCCCGTTCCCTTCGCGCCGCCGCTTCCGGACTTACCGCCGCTTCCGACCTGGCCACCAACGCTGGTGGTACCGCCGGTGCTGG
This sequence comes from uncultured Myxococcales bacterium, assembly GCA_964616265.1. Taxonomy (GTDB): domain Bacteria; phylum Myxococcota_A; class Polyangia; order Fen-1088; family Fen-1088; genus Fen-1118. The sequence continues at coordinate 352 of CAZTTW010000918.1, forward strand.
CAGGAGTGGGAGTCGTAGAACTCTCGCAACCAAGGGTGGAAAGAAGGAGCCCGCTCGCCGCAATGCTAAGAATCAGTCTCGAGGGAAAATGCATGGTGTTGCCTCCTAGCTGGTGGAGCCTGATCAGGCTGATCCGTCCGACCCGTCGATACCAATCCCCGAAGCACAGTCGCCACGACGTCAAGAATCGGCTCAAGTGCGCCAAGACTTCATTTCCGGATGAAGTCGCTTGGCCGTACTTGCCGTCCTATTCTGGTAGCCAGCGGGGCGCGTGACGCGATAGGAATCGCCCCATGCGAAAACTTCTGTTGGCCGGACTCACGGCGCTCGCGACAGGTATCGCGGCATGCGGCAGCGATGCGGTTCCACGCGGCAGCGACGGGAGTCCGCCGTCCGACGCCGGTCTAGACCGGCCGCTCGGACAGTCCGTTGACGATAGCGTCGGCGAATACCTCGATGCAGGTGTGGCGCTCGTCCCGACCTGGGCCGACGATCGTGTGCGCGATCTCATCGGCCAGATGACCGTGGCAGAAAAGATCGCGCAACTTCAGAACTCGGCGCCGTCCATCGATCGCCTAAAGCTGCCGGCTTACCAGTACTGGAACGAAGCATTGCACGGCGTGGTCACCGGCGGGGCCACGTCGTTCCCCCAGGCCATCGCTCTTGGCAGCACCTGGGATCCGGACTTGGTACACGAAGTGGCGTCCGCCATTTCGGACGAGGCGCGCGGCTTTGGCGCGCGCGACGGAAAAGGCCTGACCTATTGGGCGCCCGTCATCAACATGCTTCGCGATCCGCGCTGGGGCCGATACGAGGAGTCCTACAGCGAAGATCCGTGGTTGATGTCCCGCATGGGCGTGGCCTTCGTGCGCGGCATGCAGGGCGACGATTCCAGGTATCTCAAGACCGTGGCCACGCCCAAGCATTACGCCGGCAACAATTCCGAGTTCAACCGTCACACCGGATCATCGGACATCGACGAACAGTTGCTGCACGAGTACTACCTTCCGGCATTCGAAGCGACGGTGCGCGAGGCGGGAGCGTTTTCCGTAATGGCGGCCTACAACAGCGTGAACGGTGTTCCGGCCTCGGCCAACCCTCTCTTGCTGCAGAGTCTTCTGCGCGACAGTTGGGGCTTTTCGGGTTACGTGGTGTCGGATTGCGACGCGATCGCCGACATCGTCAACGGCCATCACTGGGTGTCGACGCTGGCCCAAGCGTCTGCCAAAGCGCTGCTCGCCGGCACGGATTTGAATTGCGGCTCGACCTATCCCGAGCAGCTGCAGTCGGCGCTCGATCAACAGCTCATAGCCGAGGCTGACATCGATCGGGCCCTCGGCCGCGCGTTGCGCGCTCGCTTCCTGCTCGGTGAGTTCGACTCGGCAGACACCGTGCCCTATCGAGCAATCGATGCGGACGTCATCGCGTCCGATGCTCACGCCGCGCTGGCACGCAAGGCCGCCCAGGAGGCCATCGTGCTGCTCAAGAACGACGGGCTCTTGCCGCTCGACCGCAACACCGTTCGCTCCATTGCGGTCATTGGTCCCCACGGCAACGACGTGACTTTGGGCGGCTACAGCGGCACGCCCACTCACACGGTGAGCGTGCTCGCCGGTATCTACGCCAAAGTTGCTGGCGACGGCGGGAGCTCCGTCGCGTACGAGCCAGGCTGTTCGATCACGGACGCCAAGGACCAAACAGCCATCGATGCGGCGGCTGCACTGGCCGCGAAATCCGACGTCGCCATCGTTGTCGTCGGTACCAGCCAAAGCGTCCTGCGCGAGGAAATGGATCGTCCGGATTGGAGTCTTCCCGGTGCGCAGGGCGATCTGATTTCGGCCGTGCAGGCTGCCAATCCTCGCACTGTCGTCGTCCTAGTCACCGCGGGCCCCGTTGCCATCGATTGGGCGAAGGCCCACGTGCCGGCCATCTTGACCGCGTTCTACGATGGGCAAGAGCAGGGCACGGCCATCGCCGACGCCTTGTTTGGCGACATCAACCCGGGCGGCAAGCTGACGACAACCTGGTACACGGGCGATGCGACCTTGCCGCCCATCGATGACTATGACTTACGCAAAGGCCGGACCTACCTCTACTACGACGAGCCGCCGCTTTATCCATTCGGGCACGGGCTGTCGTACACCTCGTTTGGCT
>CAZTTW010000919.1:0-2502 GCA_964616265.1 uncultured Myxococcales bacterium
AGTCTTCCGGATCATCGGGACACTTGTCTACGTCGTCCTTGTAGCCGTCGCCGTCGCGGTCGCCCGCGCCAGGCTCGAACACGATGCCGGCGAAGAAGCGCCCGCGCGTCGTTCCGTAGGAGGTCGGAATGATCCCGTAGCCGCCGCCCGCCTCGAAGAACGAATTCGGTGCGAGGTACGCCTTGAAACCCACCACGGCCTCGCCGCCAGGCCCCATGCTCGACTCGCTGCCGTCGGCATTGATCTTCTTCGAGTCGAGACCGGTGAACGTGTACACCTCGCCCACGACGTCGAAGACGAAGGGAACGATGCCCCAGGAAGCACCGAGACCGGCCATCAGCTCGTTGCCGACCTTGATGCCCATGTTGGTATTCTCGCCGCCAACGGATGTGCCATCGACCGGATGACCGTTCGCATCGAGCGTGCGAACCGGACGGGGATAGTTGCTGGCGTCATCGCGAAACTCGGACGCGCCCTTGGGGCGAATGCGCGCACCCACGTTGAGCGCCGTGCGGAAGACGCCGTGCCGGCCCCACTCCACTTCGACGACACCTTGCGGTTGGAAGATCGTCTGGCCTTCGCCAAGGAACTTGCTCTTGTCTCCGGTGGGCAACACCAAGGCAGGAATGATGGCGATTCCAACGCCAGTACGACTGGGGTTGAGAATGCGCAACTTCGGCACAAGGGTCAGATCGCCGATGCCTTGATAGTTGGTCTGGTAGTGCGTGTCGTCGTTGGTGCCGTTGAGCGAGGAACCCGGACCGTAGTGCACGCCGTTGGCAGCGCCCGGATCGTAGGGTGTCGCTTCCCCGCTGGTAACACCGATGGGCAACGCCACGCCGAATTGCAGGCCCAGGTGATCGGTGGACACGATGCCGATCGCTCCCTGCAAGGTGAAGGTCAGCAGGAAATTCATGCGGTAGCGCGAGTCCTGGTCGATGGTTCCGGTGTGGACCGTCCTGCCGGCATCCAGGTCGAGCGGTCGCCAACCGCCGGTTCCGATCAAGCCAAACGACAGGTCGAGCGGGGCCAGAATCTGCGCGCCGTTGAGTGTGATGTACCCCTTGGTGTCGGCAGCTGGACGGAAGATTTGCAGGTCGATCGGCGCACTGCCGATCCGCCCGTTGACTTGCGCCTGCGCCCGCGCCGGAACGCCAGCAGCAAGGGTCAGGGTAAGCAGGGTCAGGCCGATCGCGGTTTGTCGGGCATTCATGTTTTTCTCCGTCGAGTGGGGAGCCGAAGAAGCCTGCGCTCGTACTTCTGGAATCGAGCAGCCCCTTTTATATCAGCGCGCAGATCGAGCGTAAAGCAGATCACACGCGAATCGGCCTAAGCTGGCGACGGCCCAACGAGGTGATCCACCCCCGTACGAACGAAGAGGGGGCTTATGCCAGAATATCGGCGAGCTGCTTGACGATCCCAGCTCGAATCGTGCCCGCGAACGGACGCATGAAAAGCCCGAGCTCCATATCCACATGAACGCGGTCGTCACCGATGTCGAGGGAGGCATGCAGCCCTTTGCGCTTCACCACCAGCCGGTTCCCGCTGTCCCAGTTGCACTCGGCGGCAAAATCACGCGCCAGCTTTTCCGTAACGCGATCAATTCGTGTGCGAGCTTCGTCGCGGGTCAGACGATGGGTGACATCGACTTCAAGCTTGTTCATCGGCGGCAGTCTAGCATGGAGAAGGTCAAACGCAGACAGCGCTACCTCCGCGTTGCCTCCATCGCACAGGGGTTGTGGCGTGCTGCCTCCTCGTCTATAAGCTACGGCCATGCCACTCGTTTTCGAAGAAGCGCACGCCGCTCCCGACAAGAAGAAGGTCAACGAAGAGTACTTCGTACTTGCCAACCAAGGAGCAGCCGCGGTCAGCACCGCCGGGCTGCACGTCATCGTCGGCCGCCCGGGCAAGCGCGGCTCGGTGATGGGTCAGATCGATCCCGGCTTCGTCCTGCAGCCGGGCGAAAAGATCCTGATCTTGAGCGGCATTCCGGGCAAGCTGGCGCAAGGCACGCCGCCCATTCGCGAGGGCATGCGCACGTACTATCTCTTCCAGCGAGAGGGCCTGCTCAAAGGCAGCGGCACGATTCTGCGTTTCGCTATGAACCAGGTGGACGTGGCCCGAGTGACCTATGACCGAGAAGCCCCGACCGGCGTAAGAGCCGAAAAGGCCGAGAACGCTGAGCCGAAAGAGAGCACAGAAGGTTCCTGAAAAGGGACGGCGACGTGTTTTCCGCAGGCCCGCACGCGGCTAGCGGGTCGCGTGCGTTGGCGAGTTCGTGTGAGGTCCGACGGAAGGTGCAGACCGTAGGGCGAGGGAGTGAGCGCTCCGCGAGTCGTGGCCGGGCCGCACCCGCCCCTGTGCGCCCTCCCGCCCCTCTGCGCCCTCAAACTTCGAGGATCTCTTTTTCCTTCTTGCCGACGATCTCTTCGACCTTGGTCACAGCGGCGTCGGTGGGGTCCGGCACCCGCTTGAGGCCGGCCATCTCCACGGCCTCGGTGA
>CAZTTW010000920.1:0-2495 GCA_964616265.1 uncultured Myxococcales bacterium
GTTGTGATCACCCGGACTCAGCCTCTGGAAGTCATGGTGGGCTTCGACCGATACCAAGTCGACCGGTCGGGTGGGGCGAGCGAGCTCGGGCATGTCTTCCTGCGAGCGCATCTCAAGGAGGTTCCGCGGTCACCGGGAAACCCTGCGGGACTTATGATCGTGGATACGGCGATTTCGGAGAGGCTGTGAAGCGGGGTGTGGCAGCTGTTCCGACGGTGGTTCACAACTGACGCGAGGCTCGTGCAATCTATGTTCTCCGCTGTCGCCGCCACCATGAATGTGCCCGTGCTCGTTGGGCCAATCGTCGTGAGCGTTGTCCAGGCCCGACGGAGATGCCGCTCCCCAAGCGGTACGATTCTATCGAGACACTCCGACGTGATCGACCCAGAGCTGCTTGTCAAGAACAGCGAGCCGACGGCGGTCGGCGTCGTCAACTGCAGCTTCTTGCCACCGAGCTTCTCCTTCTGGGCTTGATTCTCGGCTTTCAGGTAGTCGATCTGCTGTTGAAGCATCCGCTGGAGCCCATACGGCCAGCCACGGCGCCAAGAACTGCAACGGCAGCGGCAAGATCAATCCGCTCGGCGCAACCTTGGTCCTGCTCACGGGTGCCTTCTACACCTTTCCACGCTCCCCGCAAGCGCTGCGCCTGCCGCACCAATCATCGAGAATTACGCCGATTCTGGTGGGCGAAGTTCTGGCAACAGACGGGTTTGCGGTAGTATTCGATCATGGCGTCCAAGGAGAAGCATTCGCGTTGCCCCGTCCACAACGATAGTGAGACGCGGATCTGGCGGTATTCGAACTTCGCGAAGTTCGTTTCGATGCTTGAGAGTCGCTCGCTGTACTTCACGCGCTCAGATCTTCTTCAGGACAAGTTCGAGGGAGCTACGACTGTGGCGACTGTCCTGGAACGGTTCAAACGGCACCAGGATGCTCGGAGTCACGCCCTTGAGTTGGGCGAGTATGCCAAGCTTAGGAGGATGTGCGTCTTCATCAACTGCTGGCACATGAACGAACACGAATCGGCGGCGATGTGGAAAGTCTATGGCGACTCGGTCGTGAACCAAGCGATAGTGATTCAGTCGACGGTCGGGCGCCTAGATGCTGTGACAGACACCGATGTCGTACTTGGAGTTGTTGACTACGTCAACTATGGGCTCCTAGCGGAGCAGGGCGGAGCAATCCTTGAACCCAGCAGCGATTTTGCGCCTTTTTTCATGAAGCGAAAGTCGTTCGCGCACGAGCAAGAGCTGCGGGCAATGATCAGCGAGTACCCGACGCAGGGACCAGAGGAGAGCCTGCCCCAAGCCCTTCTCAAAGCCGCAGAGATAGGAGAGTTGAAGAGCGGCATCCGCAAGTCCGTCGACCTCAATCTACTGATCGAAAGGGTGTTGGTGTGCCCGGCGGCCGAGAATTGGTTCTACAACTTGGTAAAGGAGGTATCGAGTAAATATGGTGTGACCGCCAGGGTCGAGCAATCCGAGATGGACATCGGGCCGCTCTTCTAACGGGTTTCGTAGACGTGGCCGCGCTTGATCGTCGCGATAAACAGCAATGCTAGCGGTTCCGCGCCGGTGTCTCGGGGGCGGGCAGCGCGTCCTTCGCCGATGAGATCGGACCGCTGCTCAGGCCAGAAACAGCGTCTGAGCGATCTCCGATTAGCACGGTCGCGAGGTTCGTAACGCCCTCGCGCGAGTTCGCGGGCGTCCGGTTGCTCGGAGTGGCGTTCACCTCCACCTCGGGGCTCGAAGTGCGGGTGGCCGCCGTGTCAGCCGGCGCCCTACTTGGGAGTAGCGCAGACTCAGGAGGTGCGCCAACTGCGACGCTAGCTATGCGCCGGCCAAAGAGATCCCTCACTCGCGCTTTCGTGTCCGATGGAAACCGGCAGGCATCAATGAAGTAGGAAACGGTCAGCATGCCGAGCTTCATCAGCATGGGATCGGGTGAAATCAGGGAAGCGAGGAACGGTCTCGACTCCATGACGTCGAGAGCGGCAATTCGAAGCAATTGCGGAATCTGAAAACTGAAGTGAGGCGCGTCGGTGTGGCTCCTAACGAGCTGCAAGAACGTGCTCCACGCAGGTAGCGACACGTCCTTGTTTTCCTCGGTCCCGCCCTTAGCCTCGATGATTCGCGCCCACATACCTGAGATGTAGTCGTATTGCTCTCGCCCTCCCCAGATCAACGTCTTCAGGGCACCATCGAGGGCGAGTCTCTCGTTGGTCTGGAGGTGCTGGTGGAAGACAATGCCCACGCAGGTCGCCAATGCGACCGCGAACACTCCGGCAGCCTCCAGCACGAGAGCCAAGTGGTCATGTCGAGCAGGGTCGATCTCGTTGCGTACCTTCAATGCGTTACCGACGGAGTTACGCAGCAACATGAAGTGGTCCGGCTCGTTCCACGCCCTCGCATTAATGTATTCGCTGAGCAGCCCGAGCTTCGGAAACCGTTCGCAGATGCCCATCCGAATCGCTTGAAGCCGCGCGGCCGATTCAG
>CAZTTW010000921.1:0-2492 GCA_964616265.1 uncultured Myxococcales bacterium
GCATCGTAGTATACACGTCGTCTCAACCGAAGATCTAGACGTGCAAGTTACAAAGTCGGTCGCAGAGCCGGCTTAGTGTGACGCTAGCCGGGCTCTGGGTCAAGTTGCCGACGGCCTGTCTTCGTGTCTTCTTCTTTTCTTCTTCATTTTTTTTCTGTTTCTTCATTTTCTTCTGTTCTTTTGGTTCTTTTGGTTCTTTCTTCCTGCCTTGTCCTGCCTCGTCCTTGCCTTGGGCGCGTCTGCCTTTTCACTTCTTGCTCGTTTTCGCTCGTTTGCGCTCGCCTTGTTCGCTTTGTGGGTTGTCCACTTGCCGGTAGGTCTTGCTTGCGTCTTCAGGGCTGCGTATATCCGATCCATGGCAGATCCGGTTCGGACCCTCTTGCTCGAGATCGAAGAACAGTGCCGACAACTTCATGGTTGCCGGCTGGTGCAAGCGGCGGGCGGAGAGCTGCGCATGGCCAAGCTCAAGACGCTTTTCTCGGCACCCGTGTCGCCCGGATACGCGGCCTTCGCAGCTCGTTACGACGGTGGCCTACTGGCCCGACCGGTCGCTGGCGCAAGTGATGCCACGAGCTCCGGGGCCGCCGCCGCACCGTCGGGCGACGAAGCGTACTTGCATCTGCTTAGCTTCGACGAAGCGCAAAAGATCCTGCGGGAGGCGGCGCAGCCCCAAGACTGGAAGGGCTTGTGGCCGGTGGCCCGTCGCGATGTTCGCGTCTTTGCGCTCGACTTCGAGGCGACCACCGACGGAGAGCAGCCGGTCGTCGAGGTTGCGGATCGGAGCGTGGACCGGGTGGGCAGCAGTTTCTTGCGCTTTCTGTCGGCGTGCCTCGGCGAAATTGCGCTCGGCGAAGGCAGCGACCCGCTGACTTTGGCGCGGGAGTTGTGCCGTCGCGATCCCGGTCTGGGCGAGCACTGGGTTCACCTCATTGACTTTCTCGAAGACTCCGGCCGTAAGAGCGAAATCGATGCCGTGCTCGACGAGGCGCTTCGTTGTGCCAGCCCGCCCGGCCCGGCCTTGGTGATTCAGGTCGCCTTGCGTGGGCTCGACAAGGGCGAAGGCGACCGTGCGATGGCGGCCATCGAAGATGCGCTGGGCCTGGAGCCGCTGACCGCGCGAGATGACGATGCCCGTCTGGATGCGGCGGCTATTTTGCTCGTGCTGGCTGGCGAGCGTGGCGACGCGAAGGCCGTCGAGCGAGCGAAGGAAGCTCTCGGAGGCGCCGCGGCCTCGACCGGGGCCTACTGGCGTGGCGAAGCGCTGCGCGCCTACGTGCTCGGCGATCAGGCGCGTGCGCAGCTGGCGGCGCGCGTGGTGGGCGCGCTCGTGAAAGGCGACGAAGATCTCGCGCGACTCGCGCAGGCTAGCCCGAAGTTGCAAATCGCGCTCAAAGCAATGCTCAAGGCCAGGGACGCTCTCGAGCAGGGCGATTTGGACGAGGCGGTTCGGCAGGCGCGAACGGCAGTGAACGAACGCCCGGATCTCGGCGTGTGCCAAGCCGTGCTGGCCGAGACGCTCAACGCGATTCGCGATCGCGGGGCGCTCGAGGCTGCCCGCCGGGCCACCGAGCTGAACCCGGCGCTCGTCGACGGTTGGCGTGAGCTCGGCGACGCGTACATGGAAGCTCGCCAGGCCGGCAAGGCGGAGGCTGCCTATCGCGAAGCACTGGCGCGGGACGAAAGTTACGCCCTGGCGCGCGCCAAGCTGGCCCAGGCGCTGCTGGAGCAGGGCTCGTCGCGCGAGGCCTTGGACATGGCGCTGGCGGCGGAAGATCGTGGTGGCGACGCGTTCATGGTGGCCGCCATTCGTGGCGACATTCTGGCCGAGATGAGCCGCCACGGCGACGCCGCCGAGTCCTATGACCGTGCCATTCGCTTGGAGCCCGAGGATCACTGGGTCCTCCACCAAGCAGCCATTGCGCACAGCCGGGCAGGCAACGATCAGCGCGCCGCCGACCTCTTCGAGCAAGCGATTCGCCACGACCGCGACGGCTGCCACCAAACTTTCATCGACTACGGCGATCTCTTGCGCCGGCAGGGCCGCATCGGCGACGCTGTTCGCATGTATCGCAGGGCGGTGGCTGCCGTTCCGAGCGATCCCGACTGGCGCCGGGTTCTGCGCGAAGCGGAGCGCGAGCTGATGGCCGCACCGAACTAAGGAGTCGCTTTCGGGCGGCTCCGCGTTGGTATTCACCTGCAACCGTGCACAACAACTTCCCCTTTCCGCTGGGGCCGTGCTATCACTTTCCGCGTTCGCGCGAGTAGCTCAGTTGGTAGAGCATCGGCTTCCCAAGCCGAGGGTCGCGGGTCCGAGTCCCGTCTCGCGCTCTAAGATGAGCTGACCCAACCGGATGGAATCGTTCGAGATTTCTTCTGGCTCCCCAAGCCGTGTAACTCCGCCTGTAACTCCGGCAGTACATCTGCGAGACGCTCCTCGCGCGCCTTGCTCCGGGCCGCCGCCAGTTGAGCCGGCAGGTCGACCGCCGTGCCAA
>CAZTTW010000922.1:0-2491 GCA_964616265.1 uncultured Myxococcales bacterium
GCAACACGAGCCCAGGCGATGGCTGCTCGGCAGACTGTACGACGGTCGAGCCGGGTTACACCTGCCCCAAAGCCGCCAACAATACCGGCGGTCCTTGTACCAAGGCACCTGCCAATGTGTGCGGCAACGGGATCATCGGGACCGGCGAAGGCTGCGACGACGGCAATACCAACTCGGGCGACGGATGCTCGTCGACCTGCAAGCCCGAAGCTGGTTGGACCTGTCCAGCCGCGGGACAGGCCTGCAAACGCATCGAATTCTGCGGCGACAGTGTCGTCAGCTTGGACATCGGCGAACAGTGTGACGACGGCAATACCCAAGGCGGCGACGGCTGCAGTCCCCAGTGCACGATCGAGCCCAACTACGTCTGTCCCACGGCCGGCCAGCTTTGCGTGTCCACAGTCAAGTGCGGTGACAGTCAAATCAGTGGCGCTGAACAATGCGACGACGGCAACACGGCCGCCGGCGACGGGTGCAGCTCGACCTGCCAATTGGAGCCCGGATGGACGTGTCCGGTGGTCGGCGCTGGCTGCGTGGCCAAGGCCTGTGGCGACGGCATTCTCGCCGGCAGCGAGCAGTGCGACGACGGCGATACGATCTCCGGAAATGGGTGCAGCTCGACCTGTCAATTGGAGCCCGGCTACGCGTGCGGACCGGATACGTGGCACCTAAGTGTGCCGACCACGCAATGCTATCAGACGGTTTGCGGTGACGGGCACAAGGAAGGCACCGAGCAGTGCGACGACGGTAACCTCAGGCCGTTCGATGGATGCTCGCCGACCTGTACCAACGAACCCAAGTGCGGCTATCCCAACAACGACACGAGCCAGGCCTACCAATGCTTCTCGGTTTGCGGCGACGGCATCAAGATGCCAGACGAACAGTGCGACGACGGCAACTTGCAAAATGGTGACGGCTGTTCCTCGACCTGCAAGATCGAACCTGGATTCGCGTGCGATGCGACGGCGCCAACGCTGGGGGCTCAGCTGACGATTCCGATTCTCTATCGCGACTTCAATTGGCACCATCCACAGTTCGAAGTCTCCCCGGTCTACGATCAACGCCAGGCTGGGATTGCGGCCAACGCCATTGGCATCAATGGCAAGCCCGTGTTCAATTCCGCCTACGTTGGCAAGAATGGCGTGACCTCGCTGGGTCGGCCCTGGACCATGGACGGACCTGCCATGGACACGGGTGGAACACAAATGTCCGACGCAACCGGCGCCACGTTCCAAACCAAGACGGCAAGCAACGTCGCGTCGCTCAGTGCAGCTCAAGCGGCCCAAAGCTACGCCCAATGGTACACGGACGATCCCAATGCCACGGGCAACGTCGCGACCGATGCAGCAAACCCGCTGGTTCTACGGATCACGATCCAAAGCACCCTGACGCTCAATCAGCTAAGCCTGGGAACTTACCAATACTACAGCTCCGCATTCTTCCCCCTGGATGGCCTCGGCTTTGGAAATATCAAGTACCCGGCAACCAACCCTTCGAACAACCACAACTACAGTTTTACCAGCGAAGCACACTACTGGTTCCAGTATGGCGGCGGGGAGAAGCTCGAGTTCCGCGGCGACGACGACGTTTGGGTTTTCGTGAACGGACAGCTGTCGGTGGATCTTGGCGGAATCCACAACGAGTTGCGCGGTATCGTTACGTTGAATGGCGCCAACACCCAGGTCTGCGTCGACGACACGCCGCCACCGTGTGCGGGACAGGCCGTTTGCGATACCCCGGCTCCGACAGATTGCACGGCTATCACCAATGGCTACAACCTGGTCCCGGGCAACATCTACGAAATCATCGTATTTCAGGCTGAGCGGCATGTAACGAACTCCAACTACAAGCTGACCTTGAGCGGATTCAATGCCCCGAAGAGCACATGCCACAGTATCTGCGGTGACGGTATCGTCTCACGGGGTGAGGCCTGCGATCTCGGCAGCGCGAAGAATACCGGCGCCTACGGCACCTGCAATGCGGACTGCACCTTGCCGCCTCGCTGCGGCGACCAGATCGTGCAGAGCCCGCAAGAACAATGCGACGACGGGGTGAACCAGACCGTCTATGGCGGCGCCTCCAAGAAATGCGGTCCCAACTGCAAGTGGGCGCCCTATTGCGGTGACGGCGTGGTGTCGAACGGCGAACAGTGCGACGAAGGCGCCGCCAACGGTTCGGGCTATGGACACTGCACAGCGGCCTGCACCCTAGGCCCGCGCTGTGGCGATGGCACTGTCAACGGCACAGAGCAATGCGACGACGGCGTCAAGAATGGCACCAGCGGTAGCGCCTGCACGGCAACCTGCACCCTGAAGTGCGGGGACGGAACCGTCGAGCCAGGCGAAGCGTGCGACAACGGCGCTGCCAACAACACCGGTGGTTATGGCAAGTGCAACGCGAATTGCACGCTCGGCCCGTACTGCGGCGATGGAATCCAAAACGGCGCCGAACAGTGTGACGACGGCAAGAACGACGGAACCTACGGGACCTG
>CAZTTW010000923.1:0-2487 GCA_964616265.1 uncultured Myxococcales bacterium
CGTGATGAAGGGGAACGCATGGAAAGCCTCCGAGGCATGAGATCTACCTATCTAGTAGTAGCAAGACAGCTCGAAATGGGCTCGGCGATGATCCGCCCATCGGCGAATCGTGGTCGATCCCGTGGACCAGCTCACAGCAGGCCCGTCGCGCCATCAGCGGGAGGCCCGGAAGGCGCGGCGAGCTTACGTGCGTGCGCATGGGTCAACCCGAGATGCCGCTCTTCGAGGTGATCTGCGACGGGCAACTCACCTGCTTGTAGATGACCTTCGGATTGGCGGCTGAGCTGTACCAGCCCGTGAACCAGTTGCAGCCGGCCAGCAGGGCCGGAATGTTGCCGAACGCAGACTGGCACTTCCCCTTCATGCAAGTCGGGTCGTTGTTGCAGTCCGAGAGCAAGCCGCCGTACTTCGTGTTGCTGGAGAAGCCGAACTGCGTGCCGCAGCCGTCGAAGTCGCCGACGCCTCCGCCGGGGATGAGCACGTCAAATTGGTCGCTTCCGATGTTGCCGATGTTGATGGCCTGCACGATCATCTGTTTGCCCTTGAGCGCGGCAGCTCCGGCATTGTTGCTTACGTTTTGGCTGTCGCCCGTGAACTGCAGCATGTAACACGTGCCGCAGTTGCCGTTGTGCGCGGCAAAGCCGTAGGACATGTTGGTGCTTGCGTCGTACCAGGGTGAAAAATCGTAGCACTCGAACGCAGAGCCACCCTCGCATCCGCTCTTCGCATTCTTGTCGGTGATGCGGGTGGTGCCGTCCTTCTGGCAGGATGGAACGTTCGTCGTCCAGGCGCACGAGGGCTTGCAGCAGTCCCAGTAGCGCGACGCCCATCCGGAGCTTCCGCTGATTTGTGGGTTCGTGCTGCCCGGCGAAGAAGCGCCACCTCCGCCGTTGTTTCCTCCCGAGCTGGAGCCGGCGGCGCCGCCCGAGCTGCCGGGGGTGCTCGACCCGCCGGAGCCGCTGGCACCGGCGCTACCGCCGCATCGTCCGCAGGTCTGGTCGCAGAAGTGACCGTCCACCAAATAGGACGTCGAGCATTGGTTCCAGCTCTTCCAGTCGGAACATGGATTCGATGGCGGCGCGACATCGGTACAGGCGGCCGTCGAGGTCGTGCCACCCGAGCTGTTGGCACCGCCCGAGCCGCCCTTGGCCGATGAGCCGCCGGAGCTGCTGGCGCCGCCAGCGCCGCCGGAGCCGCCACCCACGGCGGATCCGCCCGACGACGTATTTCCGCCAGAGTTTCCGCCCGACGACGAAAGTGAACCCCCCGAGCCCTTGCTACCACCCGATCCGGCGGTCGACTTGGTGCCGCCGGAGGACGCGCTGGCGCCCCCCGACGCGTTTCCGGCGCTGCCACCACTCGAGCCGGCATTTTCAGAGAAGCGAGGATTGTCAGCGCAGCCAAGCACGGAAAGAGTCACGAAGAGCGTCGTCGATACAGCACGATACCGCATGAAAACTCCTGGGGCAGAGAGGGACATCTGGGGACGAGGTTAACAACACGCTACCTGGAGCTTCTGGGCATGCCGACTTTTCCGACTTTTCCAAGAAGGGCGCTCGGTCGTTTTTTTTTTCGTGATCGGCGGCCATGTCCATTCCGAATGTTAGGGCGCGTTGCGCCGTCCGGCGCCCGGCGAAAATCTGCGAGGGCATCGGCATCGGCAAAGCCTGGTGCTATGGTGCGCGTCGGAATGAAAAGGGAAAAGACATCTGTCCAGAACAAGCGAGTCTCGGCGGCGTCGCTACGCAAGGCACCGCTTCCGCCCGGCGACGATTTGGGCGCTGCCGACTTGGCGAAGCGGGTGGGCACGCAATTGCGCGAGAAGCGCAAGTCGCGTGGCATGTCGCTCGACGAGCTGGCCGTGGCGTCCGGGGTGAGCCGTGCGGCGCTGTCGCAGATTGAGCTTTGCAAGAGCAATCCATCGCTCGGCGTATTGTGGAAAATTGCCGTGGGTTTGGGCATTCCGTTTGCCGAGCTCATGGGGGGAGACGGCCAAGGGATGGCGGTGCTTCGTCGTTCGGATGCGCAGGTGTTGCGCTCGGCGGACGGCAAGCTCGAGAGTCGACCACTTTCGCCGGCCGGATCGAATCCGTGGGTCGAGCTTTACGAGCTTCGCTTGGCTGCCCGCGCGTCGCACTCGTCCGATCCGCATGCCTCGGGGACGCGCGAGATAGTTGTCGTTTTAAGTGGACAGCTGAACCTGCGCGTCGGTGCCGAGGTCTGCCAATTGGCCCCCGGTGATTCCCTTTCGTTCCGGGCGGATGAGCCGCATACCTACGAGAATCCCGGCAATTCGGAAGGCCGATACCACAATCTCATCATCTACGCCCGCTGAACGGGGCTAGTCTCTTAAACGGGACACGGGTCCTTTATCGTTGACGTGCTCCGCGGCTGTGCTACAACCGTCCGACGTCATCAACGTAGAGAGGGAGAGACCATGAGCGCGAAATCCTATCGGTTCGAAACCTTGGCCCTGCACGCGGGACA
>CAZTTW010000924.1:0-2485 GCA_964616265.1 uncultured Myxococcales bacterium
CGTCAGCCGCAGCGTCAACCTCGCCCATCGACGGCGGCGCGACCCAACCCTAGTCGCCCCATCCGCTTTCGACAATGGACACCAAGGACCAGGTTCTGCCGCCGTTGCCCGAGCTCGCTCTTGGGTCGGGTGAATCGCTCTGTGCTGTCTTTCGGCCCGATCTCGACGAGAAGCTGCACTACGCCGCGGGTACCATCGCGTTGACGTCGCAACGCCTTTGCTGGCGTGACTCGATTGGGGCGTGGTGCGCGGCACCGCTTTCGCCCATGCTCGTGCTTGCGCAGCGGGAATATGCAGGCCTCGCCGAGCTCCGCATCAGCGAGGGGCCGAAGACGCTCGCGCGATTCTTTCACACCATGGCTGCCTCTGACGAGGCGACGGCGCTGCGGGACGCTTTCGAGGCCCAGCAAGGCGCCACCCGATCGCGGCCTCGCCCGGAAGCACCACAAGACGACGAGCTAGACGAAGCGGTCGTGCAGGGAAAGTTTCCCTTGCTGCGGCTTCTGCGTTTTGCCCGTCCGCACCTGAAAGCCGTGCTGGTGGGCTTGCTGCTCACGCTGGCCAGCACCGCGGCGGGACTGATTCCGCCGTATCTCACCATGCCGCTCGTCGACCAGGTTCTCGTGCCCGGGCAGGCAGGGCAGCTGGGGCTGACCGAAGCGCTGCCGAAGGTCGTGCTGTACCTCGGCGGCCTCGGCGGCGCCGCGGTGGTGGCGTGGCTATTGGGGTGGGCGCAGGGTGCGCTGCTGGCGTTCGTGACTGAGAAAGTCGCGGCAGATTTGCGCAACCGAACCTTTTCGCACCTGCAACGCTTGAGCCTCGAATACTTCGGCGGCAAACGCACCGGCGACCTCATCGCGCGCATCAGTTCGGACACCGATCACCTGTGCTCGTTTCTTTCCGACACGCTCATCGATTTCATCACCGACATCTTGATGATCGTCGGCACGTGTGTGGTGCTGGTGACTTTGGATCCCCTCTTGGCGGTGGCCGCCATCGTGTCGTTCCCGCCTATCGCGTGGCTCATCATTCGCATTCGCGCCAAGCTGACCCATGGCTTTTTGCGCGGCGGACGCGTGTGGTCGGCCATGACGAACATCCTGGCCGATACCATTCCCGGCATTCGCGTGGTCAAGGCGTTTTCGCAAGAACGCCGCGAGATTGCCCGTTTCGCCGAAGCCAATCAGCGCATCGTCGAGGTGAACAATCGCAACAACGCCCTGTGGACGTTCTTCTGGCCGCTGGTGATATTACTCAATCAGGTGGGCTTGCTGGTGGTGTGGGCGGTGGGCGCGCGCCAGGTCCTGCTTCACCAGGTCACGGTCGGCGTCCTGACGGCGTTCATCGCGTACATCAGCCGCTTCTACACCCGCGTGGAAAGCATGAGCCGCATGCTGACCGCCACCCAGCGCGCGTCGGCGGCGGCCCAGCGCTTGTTCGAAATCCTCGACCGCGTGCCCAGCGTCATCGAGCCGAAGGACCCGGTACCCGTCAAGGATCTGCGCGGCGAAATCCAATTCGATCGCGTGTCGTTCCGCTACGGCAGCCGCCTGATTCTCGACGACGTCAGCTTCGCCGTGGCGCCGGGGCAGATGATCGGCATCGTGGGGCACACCGGCTCGGGCAAGAGCACGGTGGCCAATCTTCTCTGCCGCTTTTACGACGTTTCGGCGGGCGCCGTGCGGGTCGACGGCGTCGACATTCGTCGCTTTGCCGTCGAGGACTTTCGCAAGCACATCGGCATCGTGCTGCAGGAGCCGTTCCTGTTCTTCGGCACCATCGCCGACAACGTGGGCTACGGCCAGCCCGGCGCTGTGCCCACGCAAATCATCGATGCTGCCCGCGCGGCGCATGCCCACGGCTTCATCCTGAAGTTGCCCGAGTGCTATGACTCGTTGGTGGGCGAGCGCGGGCAGTCGCTGTCGGGCGGCGAGCGCCAGCGCATCGCCATTGCGCGCGCCATTCTAGTGGATCCGCGCATTCTCGTACTCGACGAGGCGACCTCGGCCGTGGATACGCATACCGAGCGGGAAATCCAGCGCGCCCTCGACAACGTGGTCACGGGTCGCACGACCATCGCGATTGCGCACCGGATGAGCACGCTCCGCAAAGCCGACCTGCTTCTCGTCATCAAGGACGGCCGGCTAGCCGAGCGAGGCACCCATGCCGAGCTGCTCGCCCTCGACGGTGAATACGCGCGACTTCACCGCGCGCAAAGCGCCGCCATGCGCTCCGATACCGAGGCCGCCCAGCCGGAACCGCAACCGGGCGAGGACCTCGAGGAGCTGGTTCCTACGGCGACGGGCCTGAACGTGTCGCGGCTGTCGCTCGTTCGCGATGGCGACGGCTCGCTCTGGGCACTCGATCGTTCGACCAGCGAGCGCGAGAAGGTGCTGCCCCGCCGCTGCTTTCCGCTCAGCCATCCCGACCGCTACGTGTGCCTGCTCGACGAGCACGGTCGTGACCGCGCACTCATCAACGAGCC
>CAZTTW010000925.1:0-2482 GCA_964616265.1 uncultured Myxococcales bacterium
CCAAGGAGCAAGGCCGGGTGCGCCCTGTGCACGCGGGGACGGCGCCAAGATTTTCAAGCTACGGGCCCCGCAACTTGCCGAGACCCTGCCTGACAACACCAGAAGGCGGGCGTCTGAGAACAGCGAAATTATCCACGCCGCCCGCGCCTTTTCGCCAGGCCTACGCTGCGCAACGAGGAGAGGCCGTTCGCCGTCGCAGTCGCCATCTACCGTCGGTTTTGTGCGGATCCTCGACCCGCCACGTAGCGGAGTCGCCGGGGACGTGTATGATCGGCGACACGTATGTCCCCTACTTTTTCTCCTCCGCGGCTCGTGGCCGGCCGGATCAAACTTCATCCCGACGGCTACGGATTCGTGGTTCCCGACGACCGCTCCGAAGACATCCACGTCAGTGCGCGCAACCGTGGCTCCGCCATGGACAGCGACCGCGTCGAAGTCGAATGGTGGGTCGGCGGTCGCGGCCTCGAAGGCCGTGTGGCCAAGATTCTGGAACGCGGCCGTGGCAAAATCACCGGCCAGCTGGTCGGGCTTGGACAGCGTCTACGCTTCGAGCCCGATGACGCCCGCATCCAGGCGAACATCGTGATCCGCGGAGGCATCAGCGCGCGCCCCGGGCAAGCCCTGGTCGCCCAAATCGTGCGCTATCCCGAATCCATGGATACGCCCATCGAGGTGGAGTTGCTGAAGGTCCTGGGCAGCCCGGACGATCCACGCACCGAAGTGGAAAAGACGCTGGCTTGCGCCGACATCTCGGAGGAGTTTCCCGCCGAGGTCACCCGGGAAGCGGCCAGCATGCCCACGACGGTTCTGCCGTCGGATTTCGCCGACCGCGCCGATTTGCGGCGCGTGCCCTTCACGACCATCGATCCCGAGACGGCGCGCGACTTCGATGACGCCGTCGCGCTGGAGGAGCTTCCGCGCGGGGGCCATCGCCTGTGGGTGGCCGTGGCGGATGTTTCGCATTATCTGCGCGAAGGCACCGCCCTCGACCACGAGGCGCAGGCGCGCGGCGTGAGCGTCTACCTTCCGAACCGCGCCATTCCCATGTTGCCCGAGACGCTGTCCGGGCATTTGTGCTCGCTCGTACCCGGCGAAGATCGCCTTGCCATGGTGGTGCGCATCGACTTCGATCGCAGCCTCGCCATCGTCGATACCGACTTCCAGGCGGCCGTCATTCACTCGCACGCTCGCCTCGACTATCCCGGCGTGGCCGCGGCGCTAGCCGGCGATCTGCGCGGCAAGCGCAAGCAGTACGAGCCATTCGTGGAGAGCTTGCGCGCCATGGACGCACTCGCCCGCAAGCTGCGCGTCCGTCGGCAAGAGCGCGGTGCCTTGGATTTGGATCTGCCGCAGGTCGTGGTCGAGCTGGATCGCGACGATCCCGCCCTGGTGCGCGATGTGCGCCGCGCACGCCGAGATCCTGGCGAGCGCGAGGCTTACGCGATGATCGAAGAATTCATGCTGGCCGCCAACGAAGCCGTGGGCGCCAGCTTCCAGGGCCGGAACGAAGACACCGCCTGGCGCGTGCACGAAGTTCCCGACGAGGAGAAGGTCGTGGCGTTCGCCGGGCTAGCCGAGCGCTACGGCATCGCTTTCGACCCCGAAGAAGCCAAGACGCCGCTTGGCCTCGCGACGGTGCTCAAGCGCTTGCGCGGGCACCCGGCGGAAAAGCCGCTCTCGCTGCTGCTTCTGCGCGCGCTCAAGCAGGCGACCTACGACGTCGTCAACGTCGGTCACTTCGGCCTGGCATCCCCTGCGTACTTGCACTTCACCTCGCCGATTCGGCGCTACCCCGACGTCATCGTCCATCGCCTGCTCAAGCACCGTTTGGCCAGCCTCGGCAAACCAGCCGGCGGGTTTCGTGCCCTCGCCACGACCGACGTGCCGGCCGCCGAGATTCTGCAGCGTGCGTCCAGCCACGCCTCGTTCTGCGAGCGCAAGGCCATGGAAGTCGAGCGCGAAGTCGTCGATCTGTACCGCGCCTTCTTCATGCGCGACCGCGTGGGCGACGTGCTCTCCGGATCCATTTCCGGCGTCACCTCGTTCGGCATCTTCGTCGTCATGGACGAACCGTTCGTCGAGGGCTTGGTGCGCACCGACTACTTGGCACCCGACGACTTCTACGATTTCGACGAGGTCGCGTGCCGGCTCATTGGTCGCCGCAGCGGCAAGGCCTTCTCGCTCGGCGACCGGGTCGAAGTCGAAATTCTGCAAGTCAGCGTCGCCCGCCGGCGCATCGAGCTGCGCCTGCGCGACGGCAGTAGCCGCAAGGGCGAGCGAAGCCCGCGTCCAGACCGCAAGGGCAAGCCCAAGGTCCGCACGCCGAAGAAGGCGGACCGCAACGAGCGTCGAGGAAAGATCCGCAACCAAAACCGTAAGCGCCGCAAAACGCGACGATGAATCTGATAACCGATACTCCCACCGCCCGACCTCCGGTTGGCGCCAGCGCAGCTACGATATTAGAGTCGTGGCTGCCCGAGCT
>CAZTTW010000926.1:0-2476 GCA_964616265.1 uncultured Myxococcales bacterium
AGCAAGGGAGGTCCTTCCGCCCGCGCCAGGCGCGGGAAGGGTTAACCTAAAGTGACGGACGCTCCCCTGCAAGCGCCGAAATGCAGTCGGGCTGGCGAACCAAGGCGCCTTGACCCAGTCGTGGCTCCGAAGGCAGCCAGCATCGGCCGCCGTTAAGCAATGCGCTTGAGCGCCTGGGCGACGTCCGCGACCAAATCTTCCGCACTCTCGATTCCGGTCGAAACGCGGACGTTCGATTCCGTGATCCCGGCGGCGCGACGAGCCTCCGGGGTCATCGACGCGTGGCTCATGGTTTCGGGATGCTCGACCAGCGACTCGACCCCACCCAGCGATTCGGCAAAGGCGAAAATGTGCAGCGCTTGGATGAAACGAAAGGCCGCTTCTTTGCCGCCGCGAATGTCGAACGAGAGCATGCCGCCAAAGCCGGTCATCTGTTTCTTGGCCAGGCTGTGCTGCGGATGATCCGGCAACCCCGGGTAGTAGACGTGCTCCACCGCCGGGTGCTCCGCCAGGAACTCGGCCAGCGCCTTGGCGTTGCGGGCATGAGCTGCCATGCGGATGGGCAAAGTCCGAATTCCTCGCATGACCAACCACGAATCGAACGGCGAGCAGCACGTGCCGAGCGCGTTCACCATGGCCGCGACCGCCGTCGCGTGCTCTTCGGTGCGCGCGATGATGGCGCCGCCGACCATGTCGCTGTGACCATTGAGGTATTTGGTCGTCGAGTGCACGACGAAGTCGGCGCCCAGCGCCAGCGGCTTCTGAAAGATCGGCGACATGAACGTGTTGTCGACCATGACCCAACAATTGTGACCGTGGCCGCGAGCGATTTCGACGATGGCCGCGATGTCCACTAGACCTAGCAGCGGATTCGACGGCGTTTCGATCCAAATGGCACGCGTGTTCGGCCGCAGAGCCTCGCGCACGTTGCCCGGCTTCGACATGTCTACGAAGGAAAACTCCAGCCCGCGCACGGCGAGGATGCTGGCGAACAGGCGGTACGTGCCGCCGTAGATGTCGTGCCCGGCGATGACGTGGCTGCCGGCAGGAAGCAGTCCCATGACCGAGGTTTCCGCCGCCATACCGGTCGCCGTCGCGGTGGCGCCAGCGCCGCCTTCAAGCGCGGCCAGGCACTCCTCCAGCGCCCTGCGCGTCGGGTTGGCAGTGCGGCTGTAATCAAAGCCCTTCGTCTTCCCCGGCGCTTCAAAGGCAAAGGTCGACGTCGCGTAAATGGGAACCGCGACCGCGTTGAAAGTGGTGTCCTTGCGCGTGCCGGCCTGAACACAGATGGTTTCAGTCTGGTATTTGCTCACCTCGGAAAATTTCATGGCCTGGGTCTAGCACGACCTTCGCAAATCGGCACCGCGCTTGAGTTCGGCACCAGCCTCGCCGACTTCAACGGGGACGCCAGCGGATTTCGGGCAGTATCTTCGCAAAGCGGCTTTGGAAATCGGCACGGCCGAGGGAATACGTGAGGTCGCTTTCCTCGTCAGCGAAGCACCGCGCCGCCGCTCCGTCGTCGCGAGCATAGCCGAGCCGGAGGAACAAGCGCTGCGATGGCTCGTTCTCGGGAATGATGGAAACGAACAACTGCTCCAGGCCGAGACCGAAAAAGGCAAATGCGTGCAACAACGTGGCGAAGCGCGTGCCCAGCCCTCGGCCCTGCTCGTCGCGCCGGCCGACCAGAATGGCGAATTCCGCATCGGTTGCGGTCAAATGCCGAAAGTCGGCGTCGCCCACCAGAATGCCATCGCGTTCAAGGAGGAATGGCCGCTCGCCTTTCGCTTGCAGCTCGGCGATGTGATGGACGACTTCGGAGGCTTTGAACGCGATTGTGTTCGACATCATCGCGCGGTTGTAATGGTCGTTGTAAAACGCGGCCAACGTGGGCGCCGCTCGGACGAGCTCCGCCGCGGTCGGCTCGAAAGCACGTAACGTTTCCGCAACGCTTTGCCATTTCACCGTCCAGCGAGCCTCGCGTGTCGCTACAGTCATGAGCTCGACGGCTGCTATACTGGACTTCTGCCATGAAGCCAACCCCACGCTTTCGCACCTGGCTTGGAGCTACCGCTGCGCTCGCCGCTCTTGGGGTGTTCTCGCCGCCGGCTCACGCAGCCCTCGGCGACGACGTCGCTGCCGTTGACGCCGACCAAGCACGGCTGCACGCCAGTTTGCGCACCTTTCGCAACGATGGATTCACGGTGCACGAGCTCGCCGCCGAGTCGGGCGTGACCATTCGGAACTTCGTCGCGGATGCAGGCAAGATCTTCGCCGTCTCGTGGTCCGGCGGTTGGCGGCCCAACTTGCGCGACATCATGGGCAGCCACTACGACCGCTTCATCACCGCCACCCGCGGCCAGCGCGTCGCCCGTGGCGTGGCTCGCATCGAGTTGCCCGGCATGATCGTCGTCATGGGTGGTCCCCAGCGCGCAGCGTTCGGGCAGGTCATTCTGACCGACCTTATGCCCGCGGGATT
>CAZTTW010000927.1:0-2473 GCA_964616265.1 uncultured Myxococcales bacterium
TCGTCGAGATCGACGAGAAATGCCGTCCCCTCGCCCACCATACCGTTGAAGGCGCGCAGGTACCACACGTCGATACCCCAGCGAGCGTGGCCGCTTTCGCTCGGCGGACACCACTCGGCTGATTCGAGGTCGCCGAGTCCGGGCGGACGGGCGCGTGTCTGGCTGGCGACCTCTGTGAATTGGTGCGAGGCCCGCGCGATCTGCTCAGCCTTGCGTGCGGCCTTAGGCTCGATCTCGCGTCGCCACTCGCTGACCAGGCGAAACGATTTCAGCTCGCCGCTGACCGGACCTTCGGCCTCGTAGACTTCGTCCGCCGCGAGACCGCCGAAATCCGAAACGTCGAACTCGGGGAAGAGATCCTCGTGTTTGATCTGTGCCTGGCGATCGGCATAGGAGAGCTCGCCGATGGCTTTGCCCTGCGACGAATAGAAGGCATACAGGCGCAAGACGAAGTCGCGCGACGGAACACGATGGTCCCAGTCGAGGATCCAGATCGCGGCCTTGTACGACTTGCCCTTGAACGGCAGAAAGATGGGCAGCGACGACGCCAGCTTTTCGATGGCGGCCGGATCCGAAAATAGGTTCTGCGTGACGACGCGCGGATGCACCTTCAACCCACGCTTCAGCTCTTCTCTGAGATCCAACTCGGCCATGACCGTCGCCTAGGTTAGCGGGAAAAGCTGGTCAACGCATAATTTCATTTACGCACGCCCGCCTACAGCTCGCCCTTGACGCGACGGATGTCGGCGCCGATGGCGCGCAGCTTTCGTTCCAGATGGTCGTAGCCGCGATCGAGGTGATAGACGCGCAGGACTTCCGTCGTGCCTTCGGCAACGAGTCCGGCCAGAACCAAGCACGCCGATGCGCGCAGGTCGGTGGCCATGACTTTGGCGCCCTTCAGTTTCACCGGGCCGCGCACGACGGCGATGTGGCCGTCGATGGCGATATCGGCGCCCATGCGCATCAGCTCGGGCACGTGCATGAAGCGGTTCTCGAAAATGTTTTCGGACAGCACCGACTGACCTTTGGCCCGCGACATGAGGACCATGAACTGCGCTTGCATGTCCGTCGGAAAACCCGGATGCGGCCGGGTCGCGATGTCGGTCGGCTTGAACTCGCCGCGCCCGATCACGCGCACGCCGCCTTCTTCGATGGAAACCTCGACGCCCGCCGCGCGCAGCTTGGCGATGACCGCGTCCAGATGCTCGGGCATGCAATCGCGAATCAGCACGTTGCCCTTGGTCACCGCGGCCGCCACCATCAGCGTGCCCGCCTCGATGCGGTCGGGAATGATGGCGTGATCGATGGGGTGAAGCTCGTCCACGCCTTCGATGGTGATGAGCGAGGTGCCGGCGCCGCGCACGTGCGCGCCCATCTTGTTGAGCACGACGCCCAGCTCTTCGACCTCGGGCTCGCAGGCGGAATTTTCGAGCGTGGTTGTCCCCTTGGCCAGCGCCGCCGCCATCATCAAGTTCTCGGTGCCGGTGACGGTGACCAGATCGAAGACGATGGTCGCCCCGTGCAGGCGACGCGCGCGCGCCGTGACCAAGCCGTGCTCGAGCTCGATGCGCGCCCCCATGGCCGCGAGGCCCTTGAGGTGCTGGTCGATGGGACGAGCGCCGATGGCGCACCCGCCAGGCAGCGAAACGCATGCTTTGCCGTAGCGGCCGATGAGCGGGCCCAGCACCAGCGCCGAGGCGCGCATGGTTTTCACCAGCTCGTAGGGCGCTTCGAAGTGGCTGATGGTGGTGCTGTCGACCAGGGTCGTTCCATCGCCTTTCACCTTGGCGCCCAGCTGCCCGAGCAGCTTGCGCATGGTGACCACGTCACCCAGGCCGGGGACGTTCCGGTAAGTCGACTGGCCGCTGGCGAGCAGCGACGACGCCAAAATCGGCAACGCCGCGTTCTTGGCGCCCGACACGGACACCTCGCCGTGCAGACGCTTGCCGCCCTTGATGACGATTTTGTACATAGGGCTCGGACGCGACCACCGCTAGGGTGATGGTTCCATCACCCGCGCAAGGCCGCGACAGCCGCCGAAGCTGGCATCGCGACCTGCGCCCGCGGCGGTGAGCGCGAAGAACCGACGGCTAGGCCGCCGCAGCGGGCTCCGCGCCCTTCTTGTGCTCGGCACACTTGCCACCGGCCACGGCGGGCTTGCGGCAGCCTTCTTTGCTGCAGCAGTTGTAGCGCTGCTTCTTGCCAATCTTGCCCCGCCGCCACGCCATGTAGTGCTTGCGGCAGTAGCTCTTCGCACGCGCCGGCTGCTTGCACTTTTCTACGCAGCACTTCTCGCCAGCCTCGGCTGCGGGCTTGGTCTTGGCGGGCTTGGTCTTGGCGGTCGCTTTTTCCTCGGCCATCGTGTCAACGTCCTTTCAATTGCTGGATCACAGCTAGGGGACCCGAGAATGGATATCCGGCCTGGCAAAGTCAAGTTGTTCCGACCGGTCTCAAGTATCTGGAATGACTAGGT
>CAZTTW010000928.1:0-2465 GCA_964616265.1 uncultured Myxococcales bacterium
CAGGCGGAGTGTTTCAAAAAGACGACCTTGAAAAGTCCCTCGCGGAGCAAAAGAGGTCATTCCAGCTGACGGGCGTCGACTACCGCGTACACGAGTTGGAGGGCGACGAAATGACCGTCTTCGGCGAGGCTGTCCCCTCGCGGACATTGCAAATCTACGTCGCCCGTCGTGAATCCTACGGCTGGGCTTTGGACATCGCCGTAAGCGCGGCCTGGGGAGTTGTGCCGAGTCTGAAGTACAGCGCTTCCAATGTGCTGTGGCAGGACGATCGACTGAGCGCCGATCTCGAGATCGCCGTTCCTTACCGGCGCTATATCTTCGACGCCTCGCCGCAGGCCACCTGGGTACACGGCGGGCTCTCTCTGTGGTATCGGCTGCCGCACTTCGGGCCTCATTCGATGGAGTTCCATGGCTTCGCGCCCCGCCTGGACTCGAGCGTCTATCTTTCTCAATACGCACGTTCGGACTTGAAGCTCACCAGCTTCTATCTCCTGCGCGATGTTACGGTTGCGAACATGGTTTCGTCTTGGTCCGACGTCGAGTTCTCCTTCGGCCTTGGCGCCGATCTCGCTCGGGTGTTTTTTCTGCGAACGGTCTTCACGCCAACCGGTGATCTGCCGGTCGTCCCTCCGAACAACGTGTACTCGGCCCGTGCGCTCGTCCGCACCGCCGTCCAGTGGACTTCGGATCTACCGTGGGTTCGCCGCGACCAGAGAACCTTGGCCAACCTACAAATCGAGCTCTGTGCGCCTGTGGAAGTGCGAGCTAGTCTTTGGGGACAGTACACGTTGGTCGCGGGCCGCAATCGCCTGTTCACGCGCGGACGGGTCGTCACACTCGCGGGCAACGTGCCCTTCTGGGACGACGTCGAGTTGGCCGGCAACTACCAGCGCGTCTTCTTCGGCGATCTCTACTGGGTGCACCAAGCCGCACAGATCGAAATCGCTTACCACATCAACCTTTGGCGCGACTGGTTTGAACTGGGCGTCTTTCACGATCTGTCAGTCTTCGAAGACCGGATCTCGTCACCGCCAACCGTACGCATGATGGACGCGTTCGGGCCTAGTTTGCACTTCCTCGTTCTCGATCAGTACGCGCTCAGCATCCATCAGGGCGTTGGCTTTGCCCCCGGAAAATTCAGCCAAACCCTTTCGTTTGCGGTCGAGAGTGTCTTCTAAGATTCTCTTTGCTAGCGGCGAAGGAGCCTTGTCATGCGCTCGGCGAGTGGGTTCGTCGGGTAGTCCCTCAGGAACTTCTCACCGAGCGCCCGTGCAGACGCAGCATCGCCCGCGGCAAACAAAGCCTGGATTCGAAGCGCGACGGCTTCGGGATGAAACCTTCCTCGCGCGTGTTGCTGGTCGTACCCATCGAGCACGTCCAATGCACGACGGGGATCTCCGTTCGAGATCGCCGCGCGGGCGCGATCAAGCAAATGAATCTCGGCCATGAACGAGCTGTCCTCGCTGGGCACCACACTGTCCGGCTTCGTCGATTCGTCCCTTGAAGCGGGCGACTCCGCCGGCAACCCGGCCGACGACGGTCGGGAAGAGAACGGCGACACCTCGGCCGAGCGCGGCTGGCGCTCTTTCCGCTCGACCGAGGACACGATCGCCACAGCTCCGATGGCAGCCAATCCCAAGAAGGCCCCAAGCTTCCAAGCCAGCGCCAGAGACTTCGCGGCGACCGGGACGGCCATCGGTGCGGCAGCAAGACCGAGCCCGAGCTGCATCCGTTCCTTCAGGGCAATGCTCGGAACCCGTTTCTGCGCGGCCTCGAGCAGCCGCCGCTCGAACTCCGTCGCCTCACCTTCGTCAAACCGTCGCGGATCCATGATTTCTCCGATTGAAGATGGTGCGTTCGAGACGTGCCGCTTCCTCGCGAAACGCTTCGCGGGCTCGGCGCAGCCGCGAAGCGACGGTTCCAGGCGGGATTTTCAACATCGCCGCGATTTTCCGCATCGGGAGGTGCTCCCGGGGTGTACCAGACGATGATGGCCACGCGACCGACGGTATCCGCTGAATTCTCGGCGCCGATCCGCATCCCCGAGCTGGAAGGAAATGGGCCGACTGTCGACGGCTGTCTGACCGACGACGGTCTTTTTCTCTTTTTCTCACGGAGTGACCCTGGCGATTTGTACGTCGCACAGCGCCTTTCCTTGACGTCGCCCTTCGGTCCCGCCGTGCCGCTTTCCGAGCTCAACTCGACCGCCCTGGAAAGCGATCCATGGATGAGTCCCGACCAGACGGAATTCTATTTCGCCTCGGAGCGCGACGACGGGACGCTTCAAATCTACGTCTCCGCCGTTCATCGCCGAGGGCCTTGACGAGAGCGTGGAGGCTGTCCCCTCGAACAGGCCTTCTCGCAGTCGCGAGACCGCCAGGGCTAGAGCGCCAGCGTAGGTGGGATTGGATGAAGTGGACCCCGAAAATAGGACCATGGGCTAAGGTGTAGTCCGCCTCAACGAC
>CAZTTW010000929.1:0-2463 GCA_964616265.1 uncultured Myxococcales bacterium
CGGTCGAGCACTGCTGTACGCCATCCTTGGGCTGTGGACTGTAGCTGCAGGCCGCAACAGCGGAAATCGCCCCAAAGACGACGCCGAGCCGCCAACGTCTCGTCTTGGCGGCAGCCATTAGAAGGCGCCTTGCGCTGCCAAACCAGCGCCGCCCGGAACGGCTGTAGTCACCAGCGCGACGCTGGTCTGACTTGCCGATTGCCTGCCGAACACGTACAGCAGGGCCCCCACCGCCACAAGGCTTGCGCCAAGATCGTAGCCGACCCATTGGAGGCTCTCGAACGTTTTGCCCCGGCTGTCCTGGCTCGGATTGAAGGTCGTTCCGTTCTCGACGTCGTGCGAGTAGGCCCTCGCTGTCAAGCCAAAAGCGATTCCGGTTACAATCGCCGCGGCACCGGTGGCGGCGCAGGCATAGCCCGCGATGCGCAGTCTGCGCCCTGGCGAGCCGGGAAGTTGAGCCGCGGGCGCCTCGGAGAGATAGGGTGGCACGAGGGTCGGCCTGGGAGTCGATGCGGAAGCCGCAAGACCACCCGTTGGAGCGGCCGCATCGACGACCTGATTATCCTCGGCCGGAGATGCGCCGTTGTTTTCGGCTCGAAGCGTTCGTTCCGCGCACAGCAATCCCAAGAGAAGGACTGTCGCGACGGAGCACTGGCGTAGGTACATAGGGCGGGTGCGAAAGAAAGATCGTTTGGGGAAGGACGTTCGGCGAGAAAGATGTCGGCGAAGACCAAATGGTTTCCAAGCACCGAACGAAGGGATCACGACGGCATGGCCGCGGCCGCGGGCGTCAGCGATTTTTTCGGTTTCGGCAGCGGCCGGCAGGACTCCGCCATGTCATGCATCCGTCCAAAGTCGGAGGAACCGAGATGGCGAATGCGCATGCTACGGGCCATACCTTGAACACGACAACACTCGGACAAAGCGGACCGCAGGTCTTTCCGTTGGGACTCGGCTGCATGGGCATGTCGGGCGCGTACGGGCCGACCGATGACACGGAGAGCGTCGCCACCATCCAGGCCGCCATCGACGCGGGCGTCACCTTGATCGATACGGGCGACTTTTATGGTATGGGCCACAACGAGCTCTTGGTTGGACGGGCCATCGCCAGTCGGCGCGAGCGCGTGCAGGTGTCGGTCAAGTTTGGCGCGCTTCGCGGCCCCGACGGTGCTTGGCTAGGCATCGATACGCGCCCGGCGGCGGTCAAGACGTTTGCTGCCTACAGCCTGAAGCGCCTTGGCGTGGAAGCCATCGACATTTACCGTCCTGCTCGCCTCGATCCCGCTGTGCCCATCGAGGAGACCGTCGGCGCCATCGCGGATTTGGTCAAGGCCGGCTACGTCCGCCACGCTGGCCTGTCCGAGGTCGGGGCCGATACCGTCGCGCGCGCCCAGCGCGTGCTTCCCATCGTCGATCTTCAGATCGAATACTCTCTGGCCAGTCGCGGGCCTGAAGCGAGTATTTTTCCCGTCCTTAGGCGCCTGGGCATCAGCGCGACCCTTTACGGGATCTTTTCCCGTGGCCTGCTCGCCGGCAGCAAACCCAAAGGCAGAGGCGACTTTCGCGCCTATCTGCCCCGCTTCGCGCCCGTCCACCGCGAGCAAAACGACGCCATCGCCAGGTCCTTGCAGCGCTTCGCCGCCGAGCGCGACATGAGCGTCGGGCAGCTTGCCATCGCCTGGACTCTGGCACGCCAGCCCGGCTTCGTGCCGCTCATCGGTGCAAAGACGCGGGCCCAGCTCGCCGACGCACTCGCGGCCTTGGACAAGCCGCTATCGGCGAGCGATCTCAATGCGCTCGAAGCTCTTGTCCCCGAGGGCGCCATCGCTGGCACCCGCTACGGCGCCGAGCAGATGGCCCACCTCGACAGTGAGAAATAGCGCCGCCGCCAGAGCGCAATGAGGCTGGCTATTTCCCGTAGCCCACGCCGACGATGTTGGCCTGAACCGCGTCGTCGGTCGCATCCGTCGGAAGGCCGTTCGTGATGGCGCCTTCGAACCAGATTCCGGCGCCGGTGTTGCTGCCGTCGCCGCCGGTTCCTAGGATGATGGCACCTTGCTTTTTCATGGGGCTGTAGAGGGGCGGGCGCGCGCCGTCCCACTTAACCTGGAGCTTGCCCGACTGCGCATCGCCGGCCTTGATCCCCATTTTGTTCCCGGATGGGCCTCGGAGCATTCCCGTGACGTAGGACATTCCGGTGATGGAAGTGTTACTGGCCACCGAGCCCGTTTCGCTCGCCGAGTCTCCCGCATACATACCGTCTTCAATGTCCGCCAAGAACCATGGGCCGGCGCCGCTACCATGGGAGCCAAACTGTGTGGAATTGCCGAAGTACAGTGCTTCCATCGTGGCCTTGCCGTCGTCGACGCCGTCGAACTCCGCGCTTCCGTAGTCGAAACAGCACCACTGACTGTAGACCCTGGCGTCCAGCACCGAATACATGGCCTCGGGATCGTCCCCGCT
>CAZTTW010000930.1:0-1062 GCA_964616265.1 uncultured Myxococcales bacterium
TTCAAATCCTGCTCGTCAATGGCCAACGAAGCGCGGGCCGTGTGGCCCCAGACGCCAGCGAAGCAGTCAGCTTGCAGCTCGACCCGCACGGAGACCTGGTTGGCGGTTTCACCACGGGGACGAACGTCGGTTGCCCCGATCAGGTTTTGCACGTGGTGGCCAACCTCATGGGCGATGACGTAGGCTTGCGCGAAATCGCCGGGTGCACGCAAACGCCGCTCCAGGACTTGATAGAAGCTGGGATCGATGTACAAGCGCCCATCGCGACGGCAGTAAAACGGTCCGACTGCCGAGGTGGCGGTGCCGCAGCCGGTATCCACCGAAACGGCAAACACCACCAGCGTGGGATCGCTGTACTCCACCCGGTCGCGTCCGTAGCTCGGCAACTCGCCGCGGCGGAAGGTCGCCGTCCACACGTCTTCCGTCGAAGCCAGAATGACTCTGGAAAAGTCGCAGGCCTTGGCGCTGCTGGGGGAGGACTTGCAGACGCTGGCTGCGCCGGCCCCGCTTCGGGCTGGATCGCCGCCGCTGCCGAAGAGCTGCTGCTTGATCCCTGACGGTAGCAGGAAGTAGCCGGCACCCACAACGGCGGCGACCAGCAAGGTGCCCTTGATGCCCAGGATCCGGACCAGCCCAAACAGGGCCTGAACGGGCAACGCGAAGGCGGTGCGGCCGCCGCCTGCACCTTGGCCGCGGTCTTCGAAATTGTCCGAGCGTCTTCGACCTTCGGTGTCCATGGGCTTTGACCTTCACGGTTCTAGCGTTCGAAACAGCGCCGCGCAACGCGGCCGGATCGCGTGCCCGCCACCGGAAGCGATGATCGATTCAGAGGTTCGCACGTTCGCGGAAGAGGCAAGCAAGCGAGCCAAAGAGAGCTAGCGATCGAGGGAAGTACACCCGAAGAACATGGTCGGTCCTGAAGTGGGCGTTCTTGGTTCAAGCGCGTTCGTAGCTCAAGGCGAGGCTGCCGTCAGCGCCGATGCGCACCTGGACCGCGATAGGCGCGCAGCAGACGTCGCAATCCTGGACAAAGGCGTGTTCGCCGGGCTCCGCGGATTCGAT
>CAZTTW010000930.1:1162-2462 GCA_964616265.1 uncultured Myxococcales bacterium
GTCGCGAAGCCCCGCGGCACGACGACCAGGTAGTCAGACCTGCCGGAGAGCGACTGCACCTTGAGCCCGCGGGCTTCGTCCTGCGCGCGGTCGTAGCCCACTGTGGTGCCCTCGCAAAGCGATACGTTCTCGTCGATGATCGCGTTGCGAATCCGGCAGTGCTGGCCGATTACGGTCTCGTTGATGAGGCCATTGTCGATGGAGCCGCCCAGCAAGACCGAGTTTTCCACCAGCGCATGGCTGTGAAGGTAGATCCCTGGTGAAAGCACCGACCCGCGCACCCGCCCGCCCGAGAGGATGACCCCGTCGCACACGATCGAGCTCGATGCCTGACCCACCCGCCCGGGCAGCTCGTACTCGAACTTGGCGGGAGGGTAGTGTTGCGGCGAACAGAAGAGCGGCCATTTCTCGCCGTACAGGTTGAAGCGGGGCGCAACCGAAACCAGGTCCAGGTTGGCGGACCAATATGACTCGAGGGTTCCGACGTCACGCCAAAAGTCCGAATCCGAGGCGCGCGGAACCAACCGCTTGCGCCGTCGCCCTTCGCAAAGCACCGCCTCGAATTCCTCGATCTTGTTGTTGGCCGAAAAGTCGTAGGCGTGGATCTTCTTGCCTTGGGCAAGCATGCCCGGCATCACGTCGCGCCCGAAGTCGTCGCCGCCCATCGACAGCCAGTCGCGCAGCGTCTCAGTGTTGAAGAGGTAAATGCCCATCGAGGCTAGGCACTGCTGGGTACCCGGTAGGACGGGTGGATTGGGCGACTTCTCGACGAACCCGACGATCGTGCCCTGCTCGTCGACCTCAACCACCCCGTAGGACGATCGCGCCTCCTCGACGTCCACCCGGCAGACCGCCAGACTGACCTCGGCACCACACGCCACGTGAAAGCCCTGCATCAGCCGGTAGTCCATCTTGTAGATGTGGTCACCAGAGACAATCAGCACCCGACGTGGGTTGTGCTGCTCGACCAGGGCCAGGTTCTGGCGGACGGCATCGGCGGTGCCCTTGTACCAGTCGCCGCCCAGCTGCATCTGGGCTGGGATCTCATCGATGAACTCGCCTACCCGGCGGGAAAGAAAACCGTAGGTCGTTTTCAGGTGATTGGAAAGGGACCACGACTTGTACTGGGTGAGCACGAACACCCTGCGCAGGTCGGAGTTGATGCAGTTGGAAAGCGTGAAGTCGATGATGCGGTAGAACCCGCCGAAGAGAACGGCCGGCTTGGCCCGCTCGTCGGTCAGGGGTCGAAGCCGTTCACCCGCGCCCCCAGCCATGACCAGTGCAATGACGTCCATAGAAA
>CAZTTW010000931.1:0-2462 GCA_964616265.1 uncultured Myxococcales bacterium
CAGGAAATCGTCACGCTGATTACGGCGCTCGGTTGCGGGGTCGAGAAGGAAAAGGAGATCGACAAGATCCGCTATCACCGCGTGATCGTGATGACCGACGCCGACGTCGACGGCAGTCACATCCGCACGCTGTTGCTGACCTTCTTCTACCGGCACTTTCCCGAGATCGTCGAGCGCGGCTACCTGTTCATCGCGCAGCCGCCGCTTTACCGCGTGAAAAAGGGCAAGCGCGAGCTTTATCTCAAGAACGAGCAGGCGCTCGAGGAATACCTTCTCGATAGCGCGATTGAGAACCTGCTTCTGCAGCCAAGCACTGGTGGCGAGCCGATTGGCGGCGAGTCCCTCAGACAGCTGGCGCGCCTGGCTTCGCGGTACCGCCGACTCTTGCGCGTCCTCGACCGTCGCTTCGACGCACGCCTGGTAGACGCCATTATCAAGGCGGCCCGCCTCTCGAAGGCTGACCTCAAAGATCCGAAGCTCATCACGACCGCGCTGGGCCGGCTGGAGACGTATTTCGAGACCTACGCCCCAGAGCTGAGGGACGTGGTACTAAAGCTGGCTCCCGACAGCGAGCACGGCGGGTACAAGATCGAGGCGCCGGTGCGACCGTCTGGCATCAAGCGAGCAACCGTGATCGATTACGCGTTTCTAGACTCGCCGGAGTTTGGCGACTTGTCGGCGCTTCACCAAGAGCTTTCCGTCATGGGACCGCCGCCGTACCGACTCGAGGCGGGAAGCGACGCCGTGGAGTTCCAGCGCGTGGAAGAGCTGGGGGAGCGAGTCAACGAGCTCGGGAAGAAGGGCTTGCAGATCCAGCGGTACAAGGGCCTCGGGGAGATGAACCCCGAGCAGCTTTGGGAGACCACGATGGATCCCGAGCGGCGAACGCTGCTGCAGGTTCGCGTGGAAGATGCGTTCGAGGCCGATCGGCTGTTCTCGACGCTCATGGGCGATCTGGTAGAGCCGAGGCGCGACTTCATCGCCCAGAACGCGCTCAACGTGCGCAATCTGGACGTCTAACCCTCGCCCCGTACGGCGGCGCAGCGAGCTGGCGCAGAAAAGCGAAAGGCCCCGGGATTGTGTCCCGAGGCCCGGTGCGGTCGATACGATTTGGGCGGAAGCTCTAGCAGGCGAAGATGCGGTTCAGCTTCTCTTCGATCTTGCCTTCGTTCGACTTGGTGGCGACGGCGATCTCTTTGACGAGCAGCGTTCGCGCGGTATCGAGCATCTTGCGCTCGCCGAAGGAGAGCTCTTTGTCACCCTTGAGGCGCTGCAAGTCGCGGAGCACTTCGGCGATCTCGAAGACCGAACCGGTCTTGATCTTCTCCATGTACTCGCGGTAGCGGCGGTTCCAGGTCTGGCCTTCCACCGAGATTTCACGGCTCTTCAAGATCTCGAAGACTTCGTCGACCTCGTCGGCGCGAATCAGCTCGCGCAGGCCGACAGCACCAGCGTTCGTGGTGGGAATCATGATCTTCATCCCATTGTCGAGAATCTTCAGGATGTAGAATGTCTGCTTGCTGGAGGAAATCTCGCGGGTCTCGATGCCGGTGACTTGGGCCACGCCGTGCGCCGGGTACACTGCCAAATCACCAACGCGGAAAGTGGGCTCCATCTAGGTGGTCTCCTATCAATCCTTCTGGGGAAGACGCCTCGGTAACCGAGGCGCGCGTACTCTACAATGCGGTTCGGTTATAGTCAACGGGAAAGGGCTGGCAAAGTGGCTGCGAAACGGGGACGACGAAGTGGGGTGACCGCACGAAGAAGAATCGAAACGCTGTAGGTAATGATAATTGACAAAGTTAGGCAAGGAAAGGTAGGCTTTTCTCCTACGCGTGGTTATGAGGGAGAAAGCCGCCAAACCGGAGAAGAGCCGGAAGAGCGTCCTTGGACGCGCATCAGGGCGTAGGAGGACCGTTCGGAAGGGGGAAGATGCGCGCGAAGTCGGTACGAGTAATCAAGCGTCTGGCCCCAGCGAAGGGCGCGAGGCGAGCAGGGAGAGACCGCGGACGGCGTTTTTGGCGGAGTCGGCCGTGATGGCCGGTGGCCGCAGATCTGGAGAGGTGCCGCCTCCGCTTCCCGTGCCAATCGCGAGCTTTAGGATTTAGGTTTGGAGAAGAGATGAGCGATCAGAGCACATTGGCTGAGAAGCGAGAAGAAGCGGCAAAGGTTCTTCGAGAGATCCTTGATAGGATGAGCGTCGACGCGGAGGTTAGTGCCTTCGACGACGGCGAACGGATCATTCTCGACGCGCACGGGTCTGAGTCGGGACTTGTGATCGGCAAGAAGGGTGCGACGCTGGACTCGCTGCAGTATCTGGTAAGCCGAATCGTTTTTCGCAAGCCAGGAGAGATGTCGCCAATTGTAGTAGACGCGGAGGGCTATCGTGGACGGCGGGAGGACTCCCTTTCTGATATGGCGCGGCGTTTGGCGGAGAAGGTGGTTCGGTCAGGGAGACCTGT
>CAZTTW010000932.1:0-2462 GCA_964616265.1 uncultured Myxococcales bacterium
CCCCGCCGGGAACGGAAGTCAACGGCCGGGCTTCGCCCGTCCATGACTTCCTCGGACTTCGGCTGGCATCCGCTCGCTGCGCGAGCGGAGCGCCTACGTACGTCCCGTCGGTTGCGCTCCCGGCCGCCGAGGAGGAACCCCGGCGCAAGCCCGCAGAAACCGCGCGCCGCTTTCCCGAATGTCGCCTCCTGAGCCTGGAGAATTTAGGGACAATCCGACAGCCCCTAGCCCGAGAAGAAACGCTCGGAGAGCAGGCGGCCGATGCCCAGCATGGCGACGATCAGTCCGGCCGCCGCCAACAGCGCGCCTACCATGTCGAGTGGCCGCCGCATGCCCGTCGCCCACAGCACGCCCCACCCGCACAGCGCGAGGCCGAGAACGACGAGGAAGATCGCCAGCAGCATGGTCGTCGAGCCCTCATCTTGGGGTAAAGTCACCCGATGTCCAAGTCGTCCGAAGCATTTGCACTCATCCTCGCCGGTGGCGGCGGGACGCGCCTGTGGCCGTCCTCGCGTCGCAGTCGTCCGAAACAGCTCCTCACGCTGGGTGGCGAGGAATCGCTGCTGGCCTCCACGTTCGCCCGCGTGACCAAGGTTCTAAGTCCGGAACGCACGCTCATCGTCACGGCTGCGGATCAGGCCGATGCCATTCGCCGCGCGCTACCCAATCTTCCCGCCGACAACCTAGTCGTCGAGCCGGCGGCCCGCAACACGGCGCCCGCCGTGGGCCTCGGCGCTATCGCAGTGGCCCGGCGAGCAGGCGACGATGCACGGCTAGCGATCCTTCCGTCGGACTCCTTCATTGCAGATCAGGCCGAGTTCGGTCGCGTGATGACCGCCGCGCTCGAACAGGCCGGCGAAACCATCGTCACGATTGGCGTCAAACCGACGCGAGCCGAGACCGGCTACGGCTACCTCCAGCGTGGCGTCCCGGTGCGCGACGGCGTTTACGAAGTGGCGCGTTTCGTGGAGAAGCCCGACGCGGTGGCAGCCGCGCGCTATTTCGCCGCGGGCGACTTTTTCTGGAACTCGGGCATGTTCTTTTTCACCGCCGGCCGCCTGCTCAGCGAAGCCAAGACGCACATGCCGGACTTGGCGGCGATTTTGGGCGAGATTCGCGCCAGCAGCGATTTCGTCGCGTGCGCGGAAAAGCGTTACCCGGCGGCGCCCAAGATTTCCATCGACTACGGCATCATGGAAAAGGCGGTGGGCATTCGTATGGTTCCCGGTGATTTCGGCTGGAATGACGTGGGCAGTTGGTCTGCCCTTTCGGATATTCGCGACAAAGACAAAGCTGGCAACGTGGTTTCAGGCGATGTAGTTCTTAGCGCCGTTTCCGGCAGCGTGGTGGTGAGCGAACCGGGAGCACCGCTGGTTGGTGTCGTGGGCGTCGACGACCTGGTGGTCGTGGCGACCAAGGACGCCGTGCTGGTGGTGAAGAAGGATCGGGCACAGGAAGTGAAGGCGGTGGTGGAAGCGCTGGCGGCCGGCAAACGCAACGAGCTCCTCTAGTTTGGTGAACAAAACGATGAATCCGAGAGTCTTTCGCGAATACGATATCCGTGGTGTGGCCGAGCGGGATTTTCCCGACGATTTCGTAGCCGAGCTGGGCGATGCCATCGGCGAGCATTTGGCCGAAGCGGGCGGTCGCCGAATTACGCTGGCGCGCGACTGCCGGCTGTCCTCGCCGCGCATCCATCGCATCGTGCGACAGCGTCTGCTCGCTGCTGGGCTCGACGTGCAAGACATCGGCGTCGTCCACACGCCCGGGCTCTATTTTTCCGTGTTCCACCTGGAGGCCGACGGCGGCGTGATGATCACCGCCAGCCACAACCCCGAAGAGGACAACGGCTTCAAGATCATGCGCGGCAAGGGCACGATCTTCGGTGCCGAGATTCAAAAGCTGCGCGAGCGCATCGAGCGCCGTCAGGCGGGTTACGTTCCGCGGGCCGTACCGCCCGGCAAAGCCACCGACGTGGACGTTCTCACGCCATACATCGCCTATATCGTAGGCAACATCGCCTTGGGGCCGCGCAAGGTCAAGGTCGTGGTCGACGGCGGCAATGGCATGGGTGGTATTTCCGCGGTACCGATCCTGCGCAAGCTCGGCGTTG
Organism: uncultured Myxococcales bacterium; assembly: GCA_964616265.1. Taxonomy (GTDB): domain Bacteria; phylum Myxococcota_A; class Polyangia; order Fen-1088; family Fen-1088; genus Fen-1118. The sequence goes on from CAZTTW010000932.1 coordinate 2,114, forward strand.
AGGTCGAGGCGCTCTTTTGCGAGCCCGACGGCCGCTTTCCCAATCACCATCCCGACCCCACGGTGCCGGCCAACCTCACGGCGTTAATCGATCGCGTGAAAGCGAGCGGCGCGGAAATCGGCATTGCCCTCGATGGCGACGCGGATCGTATCGGCGTCGTGGATCCCGCGGGTCGCATCGTATGGGGCGACCAGTTGCTCATGCTTTTCGCCCGCGAGATTTTGCGCGAGCGGCCCGGCGCTACCTTCGTCAGCGAAGTGAAGTGCAGCCAGGTGATGTACGACGACATCGCCGCGCACGGCGGACGCGCCATCATGTGGAAGGTGGGCCACTCGCTCATCAAGACCAA
>CAZTTW010000933.1:0-2461 GCA_964616265.1 uncultured Myxococcales bacterium
TGTGGCGGAGCCGTTTGCGCGGCACACGCGGACGAAAGCGCAGCCACGACAAGTGCCAAGCGCGGGAATTTCCGGTTCATCGTGCCGTCATTTTAGCAGGCTCGCGCGACGGCGATAGTGAGCGTCGACGAACGTGCATCGTGATCCGGACCACCCGTCTCGCACTGCCAAACGGTCCTTGCCGTTGCGTCCTCGCGGGAAGCTGACGATCATGGCGTCATCATGACTAGATTGTCCCTCGCTTGCTCCTACTGCTTGGTTTGTCTTGCAGCCTGCACGAGCCAAGGCCTTTCGTCCCACCCCCTTGCGCCTGATGCCGCGCTCGGTGGCAGCGCAGGCACCGGCGGAACGACTACCACCGGCGGATCATCCTCCGGCGGCGCGAGCGCGCTCGGCAGCGGTGGAGCAACCGGGACCGGCGGCCTTGCGGCGACCAACGCCGATGCAGCGCCAACCGTAGACGCCAAAGTTGACGGAGCCGGCGGAACGACTTTTCCGGTTATCACGGACGGCGCGGGCGGCGTCCTATCCCCTGATGCACGTGTCGTGGGCGGCTCGGTGATCATCCCGCCGCCCGATGCGTTGCCACCCGACCTCTTGCCCACCAGCACCGACGCGCGTACGGGCATCCTGGTTGCGACACCAGCGAGCATCGCCATGGGAACGGTCGAGGTTGGCTCGACTGCCAGCGCGACGTTGGTCATCACGAATGTCGGTGCGACCACTACGGTGAAGATCGATCCCTCGGGCGCAGAATTCGCAGCCTCGGGATGCGCGGGCGTCTTGCCATCGACCGCCTCCTGTATTCTGACCATCGCGCTGACGCCTGTTGTGGCCGGCGTCGTCGACGGCAGCGTCGACGTTTGGGCCACGCCAGGGACCGGCATACCCTTGCAAATCACGGTCACGGCTGTGGCTGTCAACCCCGGTTCGTTCTTCGTAACCCCGTCGGCGATCTCGCTGGGCGACGTCAGCGCGGGCGCAGTGGTCCCCATTCAGGTAACCGTCACCGCTGGTACCGATCTGAGTGGACTGGTCGCGAGTGTTCAAGGTCCGGACCTCAAGATCGACTCGACGTCGACCTGCACATCAACACTGCGGACCGGAACAAGCTGCATGATTGCTGCCGTTTTCATATCCACAGCCGCGGGAAGCCCCGTCAGTGACGCCATCGTCATCAGCCAAGGCGGAGTCGTGAAGAGCGTGCCAATCACAGCAAACGTGCTGGCACCCGCCAAGCTCGCGGCCGTGCCGGCAAGCGCCGACCTCAGCGCAGCGCCTGGAACCAGCAGCGCTCGACTCAATATCAACGTCGGCAACGTCGGTGGCATGAGTACGGGACCGCTCGCCGTCGCGCTCGGCGGACCCGACGCGATCGATTTTGCGATCGTCGAAGACGGTTGCTCAACCGTGACCCTCGCAGGTGGAAATTTCTGCGTCGTCACGCTGGCGTACAAGTCGTCGCCAACCGTAAGCCGAACCGAGACCGCCACGTTGACGATCACCGATATGGGACCGGCGGGATCAACCGCCTCGGTTCGCCTCAGCGGCGGGCCAACCTCGCCACTGGGTCTGACGCTTGCCGGAGGCCCGGCCCTAGGATCGGTCGCGCCCGGCGCCGTCGGCGCGGAGACTCTCTTCACAGTCAGGAACAATGCCGCTACACCAACCGGCGCTCTGACGGCGTCGCTCACCAGCTCGCTCATCACGATTTCCAGCAACACCTGCGCCGCCAAGGCGACCCTCAACCAGGGCGAAAGCTGCACCATCGGTCTACAACTAGCGCCGCCCGCAAATACAGCGCCGCAGGCCATCTCCGCGTTGCTCACCGTCACCGGTACAGCAGGCTCGACCGCGGCTTCCGTCACGGGAAACGTCGTCTCCCGGTAGTCCGAACGAGACTAGGAACGCATGCCGAAGATCGCGGTACCCACCCGCAGCAGGGTCGCGCCTTCGCTGATCGCCACTTCGAGGTCGTGGCTCATACCCATCGAAAGCTCGTCGAGCGTCACGTTGGATCGGCTTTGCCCGCGCCGTTCGTCGCGCAAGCGGCAGAGCGCCGCAAAATGCGGACGCGAAAGCTCGGGGTTTTCGTCGTAGGGCGGAATGACCATCAGCCCCTTGCAGCGAACGTGCTGGTAGCCTCCGAACGCGTCCAGCATGCCGTCGAGCGCCGTCGGAGAAAGGCCACTCTTTTGCGTCTCGCCGGCCACGTTAACTTGCACGAGGCAATCTTGCACCAGATTCTGCGCCGCCGCCTTCCGCTCGATCTCTGCAAGAACGTCGAGTGACGCCACCGTGTGAATCACGCCGACCTTGCCGGCGACATACTTGACCTTGTTGGTCTGCAAAGGACCGATGAAATGCCAGCGTGGTGCCGGCACTCCACGCACGGCGACCAGCGCCGCCACGGCGGCGTGCTTGTCGCGGAATTCCTGGCCGTAGTTTTCGGCGAAGTCCT
>CAZTTW010000934.1:0-2455 GCA_964616265.1 uncultured Myxococcales bacterium
CTACTACCAATGGGCGCCCGCGGGAAGCACCGATAGCCTCAAGAAGCTCTATGGCCAGCTCCCGAACGATCAGGAGCAGACATTGTGGCTTGGCAAGCACAAGGAAATCATCGACGAGTTCCTGCCCGACATCCTTTGGCAAGATTTCAACCTCACTCAGATAAGCGACGCCAACCTGACAGCGTTCCTGGCCTACTACTACAACGCTGCCCTCGACGCGAACAAAGAAGTGGTTGCCACAGCCAAGGACGGCATCGTTTCTCCCCACAAGGGTCAGGTGCTCGACTACGAGCGCGGCGGTCCGGCGGACATCACCACGCCCTACTGGCTCACCGACGATGCGGTCAGCTCGTCGAGCTGGAGCTATACGCAGGGGATGCAGTACTACACCAACACCGCGTTGGTTCACGCGTTCGTCGACCGCGTTAGCAAGGGCGGCAATCTGCTGCTCAACCTGTCGCCCATGGCTGACGGCACCTTCCCGCAGCAGCAGCAAGACATCATGGGTGCCTTCGGGAAGTTCCTCAAGCAGATGGGCACGGCCATCTACGACACGCGAGCATGGGCGGTGTATGGCGAAGGACCCACCAAGCTGGGCGGCGGTGGGATGGGCACCCCGACGGCGATGACGGCGAGCGACGTTCGTTACACCAAGTCGAAGGACGGTGATGCCGTGTACGCGCTTCTCATGGGCTGGCCGGGCAACGGCAAGCAAGTGACGCTGGCCTCGGTGACGACGAGTCGCTTCGATCTCGGCTCAGGCAAAGTATTCCTTTTCGGACCGAATGGCGACGGCGCGGGTGAGATTGCCCTGCAGGCCACGCAGGACGGCTCGGGCTTGCATGTCACCTTGCCAAGCACGCAGCCCTATACGGCACTCGCCTATGCCATCAAGATTAGCAAGAGCGGAACCGCGCCCGCGGCGACGCCGTGGACCACGAGCGGAGCGAGCTCGGATGCCGGCGTGTCTGCCGATGGCAGCGGATCCGGCGGGAGCTTGGATAGCAGCGCCGGCTCAGGAGGCAGCTCAGGCGCTGGCGGATCGACCTCCGGATCGGGCACTGGCGGCGCGTCGGCAGCCGGCGGTGCAAGCGGCGCCGGGGGCGCCAGCGGCGGTGGTTCCGGATCGACTGCGACGGGGGGAAGCGGAGCGGGCGGCAGCGCCGTCACCAGCGGGACGGGAGGACGGGCTGGTAGCTCGGGCAGTGGAAGTGGCGGGGCAAGTGGTGGCGGGGGCGCGGGCGCCGGCGGTCAAGGCGGCTCGGGCGCCGGAGGAAGCTCGTTGGCGGCGGCGAGCGCATCGTCCGGCTGTACGTGCGCAATCGCGGGCCGTGGGAGTTCGAGCGCGGGATGGTTCTTCCTCCTCGGATTCGTGGTTGCGACCGTCGGTCGTCGGCTGCGGCACCGAGGCTCTCTTGGGTCGAGGTCGAGTCGCTATTCTTCGCTGTCGAAGTAGCCGACGATGACCGCGTCGGCTTCAACGACAAGACGCTGATTGCGCCGGCGGGCGGTAACACGGGCACTACCCTCGGGCGTCGCCCGACGCAACTTCGAGATGCCGTTGCCGATAGTGGTTGCGACCACGGAACCGCGGTTGATAACGCCGGGGGAAGGTGGCAAAAACAACCAAGGCAAGGAGACTCACCCATGGGCAGCGTCAACAAGGTCATTTTGGTTGGCAATCTCGGATCCGATCCCGAGCTGAAGTACACGCCGAGCAATCGCCCGGTGTGCAACCTCAGCATTGCCACCAACGAGGTGTGGAAGGACAAGGCCGGCCAGAAGCAGGAGCGTGTGGAATGGCACCGCGTGAATGTGTGGGGTGACCAGGCCGAGCACTGCTCGAAATATCTGGCCAAGGGGCGCCAGGTCTACATCGAGGGCAAGCTGCAGACGCGCAAGTGGCAGGACAAGGAAGGCAAGGACCGCTATTCGACCGAGGTCGTGGCCGACCGCGTGGTCTTCCTTGGCGGACAAGGGGCCGGCGCCGAGAACGGCGGCTCTGGCGGCTCGAGTGGTTCGAGCGGTGGCGCTCGTCGGCGCGGCTGGAGCGAAGAGTCGCCGCAGGCTCCCGCTGCTGCGGATGGCCCGTCCGGACCACCGCCCGGCGACGACGACATTCCCTTCTAGCCTGCATGCGAGGGCTGTGGGGCAGGGCCGGCGTCAGCTGCGCTCTAGCTGGGGTTCTGCTCGCCCGAGGGAACGCCACACGGGCGGAGCCGGCGTTCCCGCTATTCTTGCGTCCACTGCCTGGCCAATCTCCTCGCTCCGTCGGCAAACCGTCGGAATCGCTTGATCGCAGCTTACTGCTTACCTTCGACGACGGTCCCGACTTGGTCGGCACGTCGTTGATTGCCGACGAGCTCACCCGCCGCGGACTCAAGGCCATCTTCTTCGTCAACGGCAACCACATCGTGCGCAATCGCCCCGAGGATCTGGCGCGCCGGGATCTGCT
>CAZTTW010000935.1:0-2453 GCA_964616265.1 uncultured Myxococcales bacterium
TTGGCTGGAATCTCTACTACGAGCCACTGCTGTCTGGGAGCGCCTCCAACCGAGATAGCTTGGGCGAGTACGCACCGACGCCACGGCCCCTTGTGGCCGGCTAGATCGGTTTGAGTTGTGCCAGCTGCCACGACCCACGAGCTGCTGGCTCGGATCTCACCTCCGTGCCACGGCACGTCTCGGTGGGCGCCGGTTGGTACGACGTCAATGCCCAGCAAACCCTGAATGCGGCTCGCTACCCGGTCCTCTACTGGAATGGACGGACCGACACGCTCTGGGCGCAAGCAGCCCAAGTTATGGAAAGCGCGATCTCGATGAACGGCCACCGCATGAAGACCTTTTGGGTCATCGTGAGCCGCTACCGAGACAAGTACCAAGCAGCCCAGTTCGACGCGCCACCAGCGTCCGATCTCGATGCTCTCGCGGCGTTGCTCGGGCCCGCGCCCGATCTCGCGACCACCGACATCGCCGAGCTGAAGGCGCAATATCAAAAGCTCCTGGATCTGCCCGCCGACGTGCTGGCCCAACTCACGCTCCCTCCCCAGGAGATCGTTACGCGTGTGCACGTCAATGCCGCCAAAGCGATCGCGGCCTACGAATGGTTGCTTACGAGCGATGGCTCTCCGTTCGACAAGTACGCGAGCGAAGGTGCCAATTCCTCTGCTCTGTCGCCAGCCGCGGTGCGAGGCCTGCGCTTGTTCATTGGCAAGGCTTCGTGCATCGACTGCCACAACACGCCGCTTTTCTCCGACGGCAAATTCCACAACATCGGGATTCCACAGGTAGGCGATCACGTGCCGACCGTGGCGGCTTGCACAGCAGCGCCTTGCGATTGTAGCAACGGCAATTCGGGGCCCAGCTGCTTGCCAGCCGGCGCCTACGCCGGTCACCAGAAGCTGGTCGATCCGCCAGCGGCAAAGACCGATTTCTATCGCGGCAGCGCGTACGACGACAGCGCTCCGTTGACGAGCGTGCCCGACACGACGGCCCCGCCGGCGAGACTGCTGGGAGCATGGCGCACACCCAGCCTGCGCGACGTGGCCTTGACCGCGCCGTACATGCACGACGGGAGCCTGGCGACGCTTTCCGATGTGGTCTGGCACTACGACCAGGCCGACAGCTCGGGGACGCTCGGAACGTCCGAGCTGTCGCCGCTCACCCTCAGCGCCCAAGACCGCGACGACCTCGTGGCCTTTCTGGAGAGCCTGACGGGCGATCCGGGCCCGAAGGAAATCATCGGGCCGCCCGTGGCCGAGGAAAGTTTCGACGGCGCAGTTGTCGCCGCGCCCTACGACAGCGGAGTGGATAGCCCGTGAGAAGCGCCTATGTCATCCTGCCGTTGTCTCTTTTCGCAACGGCTCTGCCAACCGCCGAGGCCGAGGAAGCGGCATCCTCGGAGAAGCTGCCGCCACTGCCGACATTTGCCGCGCCCCCGCCTCAGGAATCGATGGGCGACACCACGTCGACGGAGAGCGACGGCGAAGCTTCCTCCGTGACGGCCCTCCTGGAGGCGCAGATTCGACAGAACGAGCAGGTCGCGGCCAACAGTCGACAGAACCTTTTGTGGGAGGGCTACATCGACTTCGGTTTCTTCGTGCCGCAGGGAAACGGTGCGGGCTATGTGCAGGACTACGGCCACGCGATTCTCAACCGGCCTCCTTACACCAACTACTCGTGGGTTTTCCTGGGCGACATCCTCGCCCCGACGGTCAACAGCCGCGGCGACGTCGCCGACCTGGGCAATGCTCCCGGTGTCACACGTTACGACAGCATCCACTCGCGAGGCGCGGCCGGCTTCGTGGCGAACGAGGTGAACTTGCGCCTGCGCGCCACACCGGTGTCGAACGCCATCCTCACCACCAGCGTGAACTTCACGCCGCGAACCGGGAGCAATTTCTCGCTGGGCGATTCCTTCGACATGGACATTGCACAGCTCGAATGGCTGCCCACCGATTCGCGCCGCACGTCGATCTTCGTCGGCAAGATGGAATCCGTGCTGGGTATCGAGTACCGCGATCGAAAATCCGATCGACGTTTTGGCGTTACACCATCGCTCATCTCCCGCTACACGACAGGAACGGCACTGGGCCTCAAGGTGCGCAGCAAGTTCGGGCAAGACGACTGGTTCGTCGTCGCCGCAGCGCTGACCAACGGTTCGAACACGACCGAGCAGTTTTTCTTCTACGACGAGACCGACAGCAACTCGGGAAAGACCGGGAGCGCGCGCCTCGCCATCCGGCCACCTTTGCCGTTCAATCTCGAGCTCGGTATGTCGGGGAGCTACGGCCCGCAAGACCGCTCGACCAGCAACGCGCACGCGATGTGGTTCTTCGGACCCGATCTGATCGCCAGCCTTGGCCCCGTCGATGTCAAGGTTCAGTGGCTGAAAGGAAAGGCACCTGGCGATCCGTCGCAGGACGTCTACCAGCTCGACCTCAAGGGCGGTGGTTACG